>NZ_CP076131.1 GCF_018736065.1 Flammeovirga kamogawensis | reverse complement strand
ATTTTAGTCTTTAGTGTTTAAGTAGTTGCACCCACTAAGAAAGTGGCATCAAAATTTAGTGCTTTAAAATCTTTTGCTGAAATCAATACATGATATTTAGGATCTCGATAAGCAAAATCTAACAGACAGATATACCCTTCTTCATCTCCTCTAGTAGTATCATAAGAGGTTGGTTGAAGAGGTTTAGGTTGTCCCATAAATATTGTATCGTACCAATGGGTATCCATAGCGTTACCTAAGTCCTCTTCGAAATCAATGAGCTTATCAAATAAGCCTTCATTTTCTTTCTTTTGTGACACTCTGTCAAATGCTATTTCCATATTATTTGGAAAAGTATAAATTGGATAAAATAGTGTTTTATACCCAGAAGTCTCTTTATCTTTTTGTACTTCTCCATTTTCATCATAATGAACTATTATCTTTTCATTATCACCTTCAATTGATTCATTAAAAAAGAAATAAAGAATACCTTTTTGAGGTAAGCCTTTGTATAAATCATATACTTTGATGTCGACAAGGTTAATTTGACATAAAAGAGGTATGTCTTCTTCTTTTAAAACTTGTTGTAATACGTCTTCTGATAGATCTGCGTTACCTCCAAATTTGGATGAGCCATACGGTAGGTTATAATTACCATACTTCATAAAATCTATTCTAAGACTTGGAGTAAGCTCACTTTCAATCCTTTTCTTTTCTTTAGTATCTGCCCATTGCATTTTCTTATGGAGAGGTGTGAGTGATTTTTTTGTTTCCTTAAAAGATTTAGGAAAATACTCTTTTTTACCTAATCCTATTGATCCAAATAGTTCTCCCGAAAAGAGGGATCGTTGGATTTCGTTTTCTTTTAGTGTTAGCATTTTAGTCTAAAAAGTGTTGTGTAATTTCAAGTACGTTAAGCTGAAGTTAGACATTTTTAAAGAATTAATACAATAATTTGCATTAATTGAAATTATCAAAATATATTATCATTCTATTTAAACCTATAAATTATAGGTTAAAAATGATAATTTTTAGATCAAAATCAATGTATTAAAATATGTCAAATCCAACTTCAGGGGCGTTCCGGATACGTGCAAAAACGGCAAGAGCTAACATACTAAACATTAGATCAAGTTTTTAACAGGATTAAAATTCGGTATATTATCTAAATTAAGTACAAATTCTCCATATATTCTGATATGCTCCCTCATATAAGGACTTAACCCTTCCAACATTTCATCAGTAATGACTACCCCTTCTTTTTAGATGAAATGAAGATAATACAATTGTAAAATAAGTAGCATGTTGATTTTTTTAACATCCAATTTTGGGTTGAGCAAAATTAAAAATCTGCCTTTTTGATAGCGTTAGGGGTATCTTGCCGTTTTTGTGCTTACCCAGAACATGTGTGAATTTCATCTAAAGCATATTTAATTCTTGTATGAGAATGAAATTATTTTTAATAAAAGCATCTTGTAAAGAAACAATACCCATAATACTTTTATTGGTCTCAGAAATGGGTTTAAAACCCTGTACTTTCAGTGCAGAACTTTAGTATTTCAAAAAAATCTACTACATTTTGAGTCTTATGACACAAGAGTATAGAAAAGGACATCATACAGTAACTCGTCTGACAGTTCATATTGTCTTCGCGACTAAGTACCGTTATCATGTACTAGAAGGAGATATTCAAAAACGCTGTAGATCACTTCTGATTCAAATATGTGAAGCAGAAGGTATTGAAATTTTGAAAGGTTTAGTAAGTAAAGATCATGTCTACATTCATATTGAGTATCCCTCTACAAAAAGTTTGAGTGAGATATTAAAACGTATGAAAGGTAGAACGTCTCGACTTTTACAGCAAGAGTTTCCCAATTTACGAAAACGTTATTGGGGTAAACATTTTTAGTCATCAGGTAATGTAACTGGTCAAATGGTCAACGACTATTTGGAACATCATAGGAGCGATACGAACGGTAATTCCAACTTCATGTTGGAATAAGAGAAAGTGAGCGTAGGATTTTTAGTCCTACACCCAAACCTCTGCACTTACAGTGCAGAGTGGTTTAGTTTGATTTATTTCCTTATTAACTATAATCTACTTGTACAAATCCTTTCTTAATTTGTTCTATTACCATATCCATGTCAATAGATTTCATGAAATCTTCTGATTTTAATAGATTTTGTTCATGTAAAAAAATCATACTTTTAACTAAACAATCTATTGTAATCACAAAGTTACTATAAAATACATTGAAGTTTCTTTCAATATTCCATTGGAAACCAGGAATACTATTGTAATAATATCTCACACTTGTAACATTAAAATTAGAATTACTAATATTAGTAATAACTTCAATTTTAGAAAAAGTAGCAGATTCATCTTCATCTTCAAAAATTGTGGCCCCTAGGTCCAAATCAAAATGGTTATCACATTCATTTTCAGATTTATTTAATCGCACAGTAAAGTCTTCATCTAAGCTTGTTATTTCTTCTGATGGTACTATTATTTTCATATAGTCTTCAAAAGACTTTTGACTACAATCTATAATGGCTTCATTATTATTAACATTAACTATACCCATTATAAAATCAATACTATTAGAAATTTTCACTTTTCCTGGATCAGTAAGGCTTACATCTTCATAGAAAATTTCACCCTTACTTTCACTTCCTTTTTTTGCCTCAAAAAATATATATTGAGATTCATTTCCTTTGGTTACTTTAGCTATAGGTAACTTAATAATATCAGAATTTATTTGATTGTTTTTAGACCATAATATACAATCCTCTGATCTATCATATTCATAAAAGTTTTCATCATTTAAGAGTGAATTTAATATTTGATAATCTTCAAAAGGAAAATGAAGAGTTATAGAATCATTAGTTTTTAATGAATATAAAAGTTCTTTAAATATATCTGGATACTTTGCTCCAATTTCATTTTCTATGTATTCAATCTTTTTCTCATAAGATTCAAAAGACACTATTTGTTTCTCTACTTTTATACCATTATTTTCTTTTAAATAATTTAATGTTGATTCATCTAATGATTTTTCCCATTTTGTGATATCCTGTTTATAGCTCTCTGCTCCATATAAGAACATTTCCATGTTCAAAACATTGGATATATCCCATTTTGAAATGTCTTGATTAAAAGATTTTGCACACCAAAATGCTCCAATCATTTTTTTAACATTACTTACATCCCAATTTGAGATATCCTGGTTAAAAGAATAAGCAAAAGCAAACATACCATTCATTTCATTTACCTTAGATACATCCCATTTTGAAATGTCTTGATTAAAAGATTCACAAATCATAAACATTTCAACCATACTTATAACATTTGATACATCCCATCGTGATATATCTTGATTAAAGTCTTTAATTTCTTTAAATAAACAACTCATGTCTGTAACATGCGTTGTAATTACAAATCTGCAATCTTTTCCATCTTTTATATATTGATCTAGCATTTCACGATCAACAATCAGGTAGGTATTATTTTCAATTTCAAGAGTATCACCTACTTTTTTAGTATTAGGTGCTTTAATAATAGTTTGCATTACAATTAGAATTAGTTCAATTTTAAAATTAACCATAAAAATAAATATAGAATTCACTTAAATGACCAAAAATTAATATAGTGAGAATTATAGAGAAATCTTAAAAAAGATGAACAATATCTTCATATAAAGATCTATACCATCGAGTTTAAATTTAATATTTGTTATAAATATATTTTCTATTCTTTCGACTTCATTTCCCGCAACTTGTACAAACAGTAGTTGAAGAAGGCCGCATTAGCATTTTTACGAAGAGCTATAGAAGCAAATAGAAAGCCTTTAAAAATTAGTATTGACAAATAATTATTAGGGTCATTCATGTATTTGGTTCACTTAGAGTATACCTCTCGTACACTAGCTAAACTTTAGTGCATTATTGTTGATTTTGTATGTATAATGCACTATTTTTAAGAAACCATGTATAATGCACTGTTTTGCATGACTTTTAGTCAATTCTAGCATATTTATACGTAATACGATTTATATATATATATTTCAATAAAAATGAGAGTTTACGCCTACCTTCGTGCTTCTACAAAAGATCAAGATGCTTACAGAGCCAAAGCATCATTATTAGAATTTGGAAGAAAACTGAAATTGAAAGTTTCAGGTTGGTTCATTGAAAATGAATCTGGAGCAAAACTTCAACGACCAGAGCTTTTTAAATTGTTAGAGTTGGCAGAACCAGGAGATGCTATTTTGATTGAACAAATTGATAGAATTACCAGACTTTCAGAAAACGATTGGCAAAAACTGAAATCACTGATTTTAGACAATCAACTAAAAGTCATTTCAATGGACCTTCCAACAAGCCACACCTTTGCTAGAACCGAAGATGAGTTTCAGCGAAGAGTAATGTCTGCCGTTAATGGAATGATGCTAGATATTTTAGCTGCTACTGCTCGCAAAGATTATGTAGATCGCAAGCGAAGACAAGCAGAAGGAGTACAAAAAGCAAAAGCAGAAGGAAAGTACAAAGGCAGACCTGAGAACCTGGAACTTCAAGCAAAAATTAAGGAGCTTTTGGATGATGGAAAAAGCTATTCCCAGATACAGAATTTAATTGGTTGCTCTAGGCATACTATTAGTAAGGTAAGGAAGAAAGATCTTATTTAAAATGGCTCTATTATCAATGATGAAGACCTATGTCTACCTTAAAAATATGATTTGGAAATAGTACTATTCTGATAAATCGCGGAAATTGCCCGTTTACAAGCGGTTTTTGGCTATTTTCCGAGCGTAATTCACCCGTTTTTTAAGGTTTTACGAGCGGTCCCCGCGCGTAATTCATCCGCTTTTCGTTATAAAAAATAGTACTATTCGAATATGTGTTTGGTCGTGTTGTAGTTGTAATTATTCTTGGCTCTTCTAATACAAGCACGTATTAATTATAAGTAATACTCTACCTCAAAAAGATTTAGACCCGAATTATCATATAAATTTGCACATGAAGTTTGCTTTCTTATTTCTCTAAAAAATGAAACTGCATCCTCTTCATTTTTGAATCTTTTGTTTTTTTTATCCCAATAAAAGAAAGCCATATCTGGAATATCAATTACTTCAAAGCATAAATAATTAAGGATAGAATTCCAATCTTTGAAAAGGTCACTTCCAAAATGGATAAGATCACCCTCAAACTTATCAGCACCATTAGCATAGGGTCTATCATCAATTAGAAAATCACCCTTATTTAAATGCTTATGGTGTGTTAAGATTAATCTTTTTTTGAAATCATTTCCAAAATGTTTTTCAATCCAAAGACGTTTTTCTTTCCATGCGTTTGGGTTAGACCAAGGAGCTGTAGAAAGGAAATATATATCAAAGACCTTTGATAACTTTTTTATTGAAGCAACCGCATTATTAATTGGGGGCATATCTAAGAAGAAGCCATCTTCATTTTTAGATTCTGATGGTTTGTAATCAACAGTAACACCATCCATATCGATGTATAAAATTTGTTTCTCCATTGGGTATATTTTACAGGTAAATGATTTTATTGGCTAGTCATCACCAACAATTATTAATATAGTGGCATAGAACGTAACCTTGATACGTTCTACTATTTTTTTTAAGAAGACCAATGTCTCACGATAAAATATCATTAACCACCCTTAAATGAGCTTCCTCTATGATTCTTACGACCATGTACCAGATGGCATTATAACTAACTCATTATCTAACATATACTGATCTACAGTAACATTTATTTAACTTTATACAGAAGTGTTTTTAAATAAAAATCCAATAATTTTAATTAATTGTAAATCAATTATTCAATAGTAAATTATTTTTAATAAATACCTAAAAAATAGAGATCTGATACAAAGAAAAGGTATTTTAGAAAATGATTGGGATAGAGAATTATATAATAAGAGTGATATTAAATAAATACTCTTTTATTGGTTTCATAAATGGGTTTAAAGTTCTGCACTTTCAGTGCAGAACTTTAGTATTTTGAAAAAATCTACTATATTCTGAGTATTGGGTGTTTCCCGAATTTCAAGTAGTTAACTGATTGGCTCAAAGTGTTTTTTAGGCATTCTTGGAGTAAAAAACTCCAAGAAATACTATGGAATTAATAATCCATTAACTCTAGATTATTAAACATTTGATAGAAAAATCCGATTGATTTTCCATATTCTTTAATTAAGATTCTTTCGTTTACACCGTGAAATCCTTTAAACTCAATAGTATTCTCTAACTGTATTGCAGTAATTGTATAAACATCCGGAGCAAAATCTCTAGCTTGAAAGTGTTTCGAATCTGAACCGCCTACCACAAAAAAAGGCGATACAATTAAGTCGTTACCCCAAGTTTGATGAATGGTTTTTTCTAGGGCTTTATAAGCATCCGAATTTGGATTGGCAATATTAGTAGCCGGTGTAGAAGCCGAAATGTTTTTGATATTGATACGATCATCGTTAATAGCTTTTTTAACGTGTTCAATAATCACTTCAGGAGTATCTCCGGGCATTGGTCTAAAATTAACCACTGCAGTAGCTGTTGGGGGCAATACATTATCTTTAATGCCTGCATTGAACATAGTTGTTGCAATGGTAGTGTGGAGCATGGCTCTTGTTACCTCGTTGGTCGACATTTCTTCAATAAATTGTTTTTCATAATCGGTTAGTTCATCTTCTTTACCAAAAGCAATGGCAGCATATAATGGTTTTTTAGTTTCTTCGAGTTCTGGCCCCATATAACGATATTGATGACGCACTGCTGGGTGAATTTTATAGGGAAATTGTGCTTTTTCTAATTTTGTAATTGCAGTGGCAAGAATACCTATATTAGATTCTTCTGGTGGCATAGATGAGTGTCCACCAATCCCATCAATTTTAAGTTCTAAACTGATAAATCCCTTTTGGGCAATACCTATTAATGCCGTATTATCTTTGATTCCTGGAAAAATACCGGGTGTTAATGGTGCAGACTCGTCCATTACATAAGCAAATCTCTCAATGCCACGTGCTTCTAGTACATCTGCAACAACTTTAGCACCTTCTGCTCCACCTACTTCTTCATCCTGACCAAAAACAAAATAGATGGTTCTGGAGGGTTGCCAACCTTCTTTAATTTTCATTTCAGCAGCTTCTAAAATGGCGTGAATCTGGTTTTTATCATCTAATACACCACGACCCCAAATGTAACCGTCTTTTACGACTCCTGAAAAAGGATCTTCTTTCCACTGATCTCTAGAATCTGCAGGAACAGGCACAACATCTTGATGCGCATAAAACAAGGCTGGTTGAAGATTTGGGTTAGTTCCTTCCCATTTATATAATAAACTATATGGGCGGGGATCTCCCAACACTTCTTTTGTTAGTGTTTGATGAACAAGTGGATAAGATTCTTCAATAAACTGATGATAATTACTAAACGCAATAGTATCAAAATCACTTCTATCCTGATTTGATATAGTTTTAAATTGCACTGCTTTTGATAATCGATTTACAGCACCCTTCAAATCAACATCTATTGTAATTTGTTCAACACCTTTCATCTGCAAAGATGAAAAATCCTTCGTATTTACAGTTGGAATATTTGATGCGTTTTGGGCAATAAGCTGATTTAACGATAGGGTTAGTAAAGAGACTAATACTACTGAAAATACATTTCTTACTTTTAACATGGTTTCTATTTTTTGTAATGAATAAATTAAGTTTCAACTCTAAGTTGATTTCACTTTTATGTCTAGTACACGTTGATAATCGATTGTAGAATTAAAAGTGAATTGTTATTACCAACATTACAAAGATGTAGGTTTCTCACTCCCTTTTGTTGCACCATACTCGCAAGTAATTAACTCATTAGGTCAAAGTGGTGATTTGTAAAATACATTGCAGGTAATTGATTCAGATTGAAACCCTTATATAATTACTTAGAGTAATTGAATAAATTTCGTTCTTTTGGACTGAAGGTAAATATGAAATGCTTTTAAAATTCGTTGTTGGGATAATATGCTTATTTTTACTCTTGATACGAACATCTAGTTTAATTGATAAATACTCTTTATATGCCTAATACAACTTTAAGCGCAACCATAAAATTTACAGATGTAAAAACATCTAACAATTACAAATACCTTGCTGATCAATACAATGGAACTTGGGATGGAGAAACATTAAATGTCGATAACGAGGTACTTAAACTCCATCTAAAATTATTTTCTTTTTTTGATGTAATTTCTGTGGAGTTATGTGAAGCAACTACCTTTCAGCCTATAACGTTTATTCAAATGCCAAAATCGGATATCAATTATATTTATATTCGAATAGGATTTTCAGGAAGCATACTAAACATCAAAAATGCTAATGAATTTAATAGCAGCGGTATTTTTATCTATAATTCGAATCAGCACTTTGAAATTGAATATCCTAAAGGAATTAATAACCGATGGATTGTGATCAAATTCCCTCAAGACTTATATTATAAATTTGTGACCAGAAAAGATTTTAAATTAAGCCAGCTAATTGAAGATCCGAACCCATGGATACATTACCTTCCTCTAAATAGTGAAATTGAAGGTTATATAAAAACCATTTTTAATCATGGCTTCTCCGAGCAAGGACGAAAGATTATCCCTTTTTCCAAATCCTTAGATATTATAAGTGTCATTACCGAACAATTAGAAGCAGAAAATCCTAGTAATATTCAGAAGAAAATACATTCTATAGACTTAAAGGTTATTTTATCTATAAAAGATCAGATATTGTCTAATATAGATAGTCTACCGAGATTAGATGATTTGAGTATAGAATATGGAATGAGTATCTCCAAAATTCATCGTTTATTTAAGTATGTATATAAAATGCCAGTATTAAAATTTTATAATCTTCAGAAGGTAGAAATGGTAAGGCAAAAAGTCCAGCATTCAGATGAAAGCCTTACAAATATTGCGGCAGACTTAGGCTTTAGTCATGTGGCACATATGAGCAGAGTTTTTAAACAACATTTTGGATATCCTCCTTCTTCATTACGAAAAATACAAGCTTATAAATAAGCTAAATTGACCATATGAACTAGGAATTGAAATCTTGAATTCTAATAACAATTGCAACTTTAGGCTGCATTAAGAGCTCCCTCCATCATACCAACGGTGAAAGGCCACTCAGCATTTTACCCCTAAGACACCCGCGTTCCTGATAAGCGCAAAAATGACAAAACACCCCTAACACTATCAAAAACGCATACTTTTAATTTTACTCAACCCAAAATTGGATGTTGAAAAAATCAACATGCTACTTATTTTACAATTGTATTATCTTCATTTCATCTAAAAAGAAGGGGTAGTCATTACTGATGAAATGTTGGAAGGGTTAAGTCCTTATATGAGGGAGCGTATCAGAATATATGGAGAATTTGTACTTAATTTAAATAATATACCGAATTTTAATCCTGTTAAAAATTTGATCTAATGTTTATTATATTAGCTCTTGCCGTTTTTGCACGTATCCGGAACAACCCTGATAAACAAAAAAAAGGCTTTACAAGTTGGACTCACTTGGTCTCAATGCTTTTTTGTCAATTTGCAAAAAGTCAAACTATTCGTGATATCAGTAATGGTTTGAGGTCAGCAACTGGTAATCTTAATCATTTAGGTATACAAATGTCTCCATCTAAATCAACGATTAGTTAGCAAAACAAGAACCGAGATTAGATTTTGTTTAGGGAGTATTATTATAAGCTACTTATTCAATGAGGGTAGCAAGCAAGCTTTAAGCAAACTAAATTCCGTATAAAATATAAGATATTCCTATTGGATTCTTCAACCATTAGTTTGTGTTTAAACCTTTACAATTGGGCGAAATACAAAACCACTAAAGGAGATATCAAAATCCACACACTTTTAGATTATGATGGTAATTTGGGTGTCTACTATAGTAGACCTAATACAAGCATAGCCATTGCTCCAATATCTGCTAACTCTTCTTCTGTAAGTACTCCCATTTTTTTAACAAAACGGTCAGTACTCACACTTTTTATCTGAAAAGTATCTGCATGGCTATCCTTTGCTAAACCATTCGATTTAGACTTAATAATTTTAATATGCCTTGACTGAGGTTTACGTACTTCTAATATTGGTATTATTGCCTTAAGTTTTAAACCTTTTATCTCATCACTACTAATTATTATAGCAGGTCTTGTTTTCTGTATCTCATCTCCGTTTGCAGGATTAAAGTTTACATTCCAAATTTCACCTCTATTCATTGTCTTCGAGTATGTCAAAATCATTGAAATTTTCAAGATCATTGTCTAAAGTATCATGTTCCTCTTTGGTCATATCTCTAATCTCTTGATTCATTGTCTTAAATATTTCAGCCTTAGACTTTCTAAGCTGTTCTATTTTCTTCTTTAAGAGGTATGCGTGATCTTTAGAGTTATTAGTTATGCGAATCCCATTAGAATCTTCAGTAATAATTACATCTTCTAAAAAACCCAATCTTTTAATCATACGAGAAGGGATAATTATTCCTTTACTGTTGCCGAATGATTTAATTTTTGTCTCTATAACCTTCATATCTTAATTATTTAATGTTATAACAAATATAGTGAAATGTTATAACATTTATAATATACCTTCGTCAGCAAAAGAAGTCCCTCCATCATTCTTACACCAAGGGCCCACCACCCCACTAACACGAGTACAAAACTCTCCGGTGGGTGGGGAAAGTAACCAAAACTCCGAACGAGAGAAAAGGCCAACTATCAATTAACCACAAAGCAACCAACATTGCTTATACATTCATGTATGAGCAGTGTTTAAAGCATGGTACATATAATTCCTTATATGTGCTGTGCAGGAACATCGTCATTCATTGCGCAACAAGGAAAATATTAATTAAAGTTGCTATATACAACAAAATGAATTGGTTATACTTTCATCTGGTATATGGCCATAGGCAGGATAAAGGGAGCTCTATTAAAGAAAGTAGAAAATAGTTGTTTTTATTTCTCAATTTCAAAATGCCCATCCTTCCAAAGGTAGGTGATAGCTCCTTTAATATAGGGCTCCACAATGTAATACATCTCTGATTCTTCTTCAAGATAATCATAAACTTCAATGGCAATGGTGATATTTTTTCCCTGTATAGGAAGTTCGTAATTGTTATTGATTTTGGGTAAAATAAAGTCTTTATATTTTTCAGGGTCATGACCATCTTGTTTCATTTTTTCTATATCAACAATATCTTCATAGGTTGGTGATGGAAAGATATCTTCGGTTTCTAATTTTTCAAAACGAAGATTTTTATAATTGTAAAAAGTGATATTTTCGGGTATTGGACCACAACAATAAGATCCAAAACAAGAAACTTTAGCAACTAGTTTTGATCCATTATCTAAATTCCAATAACAGACATTTTCAAAATCTACTCCTTGAGAAAGTGGTATCGCTTGTGTTATTTTGTAATAACCGTTTTTAGGTAAAAAAGGGTTTAAATAATATCCCATAATACCATAATCTTCTAAATCAATATCGCTATCATCCATCATAGAAATTTCATTGGTAATACTGTTTTTGTAAAATGATATGGAATTATCATCAAGCTTTTGCAAAATAGTTCTTTGTTCTTCAGCAGTGAGATTACCTGATATTTCAGAGGGGATGTTAATGAAAATTTCAGTTAGGGTTTGAGCTGATGTAGTATAACTAATAATCAACATTAAAAATAATGTAAACTTGTTCATTTTGTATTCGTTAGTTTTAGCTTTGAAAAACTAAAGCTAACGAATTTTATATAAAAAAAGTGGAATTTAGACATAAAAAAGAGCCTACCTTCATAAGAAAATAGACTCTAAAACATATTATATCACAACACTTATTCCATAAACCTCAACGGCCTATTTTCATTTACAATCGCCAATGTCTTATAATTAATTACCCAAAAAGTAAGATTGTATCTCTTTGCTAACTGCATCATATTTTTAGTACCTGGACTTACGCCATCCCAAAAACAAATCAAGTGCGTAGCATACTCCGCCATCTGACGATTTCGCATAGGACCCGCCTTTTTACCAACAGACCAATCTGGAAGAAACCGCTTCACATTAAAACCGTACCTTCTACCAAATTCCTCCCCTATTTCATCAGCTCCTTTCCCTCCTCCAGAAACCAACTCCGTATTTAAAGCATAAAGATTAAAAACCGCTGTAAATTCCTTAGTATAGCTATCCAATAAAGCATGATCCTTAAAGCTTCTTGTACCTGCTATTATCAATTTATTTTTAAATGATACGTTGTTATTTACTCTATATTCCATTATCATAAATCGTTTCTTGTCTACCTATTTTCTAGCCTCGTACACCGCCTTTAAAAGACTAGCATCAGAATTTATAGCCTTCATCAACTCAACAACCTTTTGCATACCTGTAACCATCCATTCACTCTTTTGCGGTATCTCTTCAATAAACAGTTCACCCAAAGTATCCTTCCCTTTAGAAACACCAATCAATAAAAAGAGCTTCGCATGAAAAGGAGTGCTATAAAATGCTACCTGCTTATCATAATCAAACGTCATTGCATCCTTTAAAAAGTCTTCATGACTTTCTCTTCTTGTTGTCTTCAAGTCACCTATAATTAGATCACCCAAATGCATATCCATTTTCGCCTTACAAGAAATTCCTGTTACTGGATCTTCCCAAAAAACACACTGTTCAAACTTCCAATACCCACGAGAAAGTAACTCACTAAAAACAGGATTATTCAAAACAATATTAGCGATCTCTTCTACCTCAACTTTCTCCACCGTAGGAATAAATATTTTCGTCTTTTCCCATTTCAACGGCTCCAGGATAGCTTCATGAATAAACCTTCCTTTCCTGAAAGCTTTAGTATTCTTAGTGATCGGTTTCCCTTCAATAATTTTCTTTGCCACCGATAAATCAGAATTAGAAATTGCAGGATGATTCCTGTAATCCTTATCTCTCATTTCAAAAGTTCTCACCTTTGGAATATTCATCTGTTGGTATAAATTTTCGTTGTATTCATCCAACTGCTGTGCTATTAATGATTCTTGATTATTCATCTTATAATTTTAGTTTTTGAAGTGAAAAAATAGGAAGAGCAAAGTGCTCCCCCCATTCTATTATCCCCTATTAATTATTATCAACTTTTACATCGATTGCCTGTGCTTCTTCCACAAAGTGCGGGTTGAAGAAATTCTCCGTTGATTGAAAATCACAATCTTCATTTAACGTCTCTCTTCTAAATATTTTTAAGCCCTCAATACGTTCTTTCAAGATTTTTCTATCTTCTTCATCCACTACATCAAACTCAAAAGAGGCAATATAATACGTGCTTTTCACTGACTTATTTTGCTTCTTCTCAAAACTGATTGTTAGATTGATGTCTCCAAGAGTAACATCAGTGTAAAAGAGGTCCGAAGCCAAATTCTCCAAGTTTTCACGACTGTAGCCATGAAACATGATTGCAGATAAGCAATTTTGTTCGTTGATAAAAAATAGCTCCACCCAGTTCTTTTTTCCCATTCCAAGAATATCATCCGTAAAAAACCGCCATGCAATAGGCGTAATTACCAAATTATCACCAACCTCTTTACGGCCATTGATATTGAATTTACCGTTCTTACAATCTGCTCTATATTGCAAAGGAGCACCCTCATAATACTTCACCTCTGGAAGGTCATTTACTGCAATTACTTCTTTCTCTATAGCTGTATCTTTTGTAGCCTTAACTACTTTTGCTGTTACATTTTTCGTTGTCATGATGAATTATTGTTTTTGTGTTTTTAGAAAATTGAAAGGTGCTCCCATTTCTGGGAGCGTTAAGAAATTACAAACTGTTTTTAGCCATGATATTCTCTAATATCAAAGAACTCATAAGGATCATTTTGGATCTCCTCGCAACGCTTCACAATAAGTTTACGCATACCTATTGTATAGCTATTTAGCTTCACTTTATCCTTAATTTGGTCCTTCTCTTCCTTTAGAAAATTGATGTCGTTAAAATCAAACTCAACACCCGAAAAAGTAATTTCCCTTGAAGGTGGAACCCAATAAGAACCTGGAGAACTTTTCACGTTATAGCCAATAGAAAATTTGACCTTTACAAAAAATTCTTGCTCATTGATAAGCACTGTAAAGAAAATATGACCTGTATCGTTCTGCTCGTCTGTATCGTCTTCTAGGCCCACTAAAAAAAGCTCATGTTCGATGATGGTCATTTTATGTTCTTGACCTTTTAATATTAAAACCATGTGATTGTATTTTTTGAGAAATGTTAGAGAATAGCAGCAACTGCCAACGGCAGTTACTACCTAATTATGAATCGTTATTTTTATTGAATTCTAGTGCTTACCGTTAAGGCTCTGCGGTGCTTCAGTTAGCACAACACTTATTTGCTGAATGCCTTGGATTTCTTCTGCTTCGAGTGTTTCTTTAGGCTGTTCCGTTTCACTCTTTGAACTACTTTCCTCTGCAAGAACATAGTTCTTTATAAGATCTAAAATAGCACTCTGATTTTGCAAAAGGTGGTCCCACCTTACTTGATGTACCCCTTTGAAATACTCTAAACCGATATTAATAACATCAGAAAAAGAAACATTTTCTTTATCACGTACTGAGTGCGTTTTTCTTGCTGTTTTGATGGCTGATTTTGTCAGCTTAAAGCTTTTAAACTGAGTAGCATAAAACTTATAATAATCAGCAGATAACTTAACTACGATAACACCAGAAGCGAAAACAACCGCTTTACCATGATTATGGTTAATGATTTTCATTGCTGTGAAAATTTAAAAATGAGAAGTAGAAAAATTTAGAAACTCAGCACCACAGCCGAAAGCTGTAGGCTGAAAAAGAAGAATGAAAATTACTATTCTTTGAAACTGTCGTAAACCTCCGACCAATTGACCTGATGAATAGTAAGATTGTTTTGTTTTAGATCTTCTTTAAGAAGCTGAAAAGCTTCTTTTTCCTCCCTTACTAAGTGAGTATTTACTCCTTTCAAGCGATCTGTCACAAAATATTGCAACGATCTTTTTGCTTTCTGCTCTTGGTAGCGATCTACAATTTTTATGCATTTTGTTGCTATAACTTCTGTATTGCTAAGATGTAAAGTCACCAACCAATTTAAAAATGGAGTGTCTTTGATAATCTGCCCGTTTTGGTCTTGCGTACCCGCATAACCATTATAAAGGTTAAAACCGTTATATGAATCCATGAAATTTTTTGAATCGAAAAATGAAAGAACGCCCCACCCAAAGAATGGGGCAAATAAACTTAAAGGAGGATATTAAAAAGGAAGGTTTGAATATTCTACCTCTGATTTTTTATAATCTTCTGGCACAGGTAACGGGCACATTTGATTGATTTTAATAGCTGCTTTATGCTTACGTTCTAACTCGATACGATGCAACGAAATAGTAAAAGCGATAGTTTTTTTAGCTTGTAGAAGTGCTATAGGATGATGAGAAAACAAAGATTTCATCTCTGAAAAGTAGTATAAGGCTAAATCTCTAGCCAGTGGCATATCTGAAGACTCTGGAGTAAAACCGATTTGTTCAGAAGCCCAGACATTACCAGGTGTTTTCAATTCTTTGTAAGTCTTCGATTTTAGATGCTGATAAGAAGCTACAGCATAAGCCACATAAGGAATAATGCGAGAGCCTATTTGCTCAATCGCTGAAAAATGAATAGATTGCATAAATTGAAAGATTTAAAAGCAGTAAAACGGTGTTTGGCGACGTAGTTTTATTGCTTTTTTTGTGATATAAAAAATATAAAATAAGGGAGCTACCCTTTACAATAAGAGAACGTCTTCCCTTATTTCGTTATACTAATATAGTGATTTTAAATGTAATTAACTAGCTGAAATACAGTATTTTACATGACAAAAGTTAGCTTTTTTTATTCTATTTTAGAACACCTAAATTAGGAGATAAGAGGAAAATTTGGTAGACCACGCCCCCACTCGCCCCTAATTAAGAATGTAGTGGATGAGTAAAGCGAAACGATAAAAAAAGCTAGCCCGCACCCCACACTTAAAGCAAGCCCCTAACGCCCCCAAGTGCAAAAGATACTAGGGCAGTAAATAAAGGGCATACAAGAGCGACGACAGGAGTTTATACACTCTTGTATGCCCTTTGTTTAGTGACCATCTTTTGGAGCACTTGGGGAGTTAGGAGTTTGCTTGTGTGGAAGGTGTGGACTAGCTTTTTTGTTTTGCTTTACGAAGGAACGGGCAATTTAGCAGAAGACCTTGCAGATGTACTTTGCCCCTATCTCAAAAAACACTAATATAGTTTCACAAAACGAACTTATATATACGAACACCACCCTTTCAAAAGTTACTACTACGCATACTTGAAAATCATCAGCCGAGGGAAGATTGCTGTGAACTGTAAAAATTACTGTAGCCTGCGGAAGTGTTTTTTACTGACCACTGCAATGTGCGGAACAAAAGCGGATAGAAAAATGATTGAAGACTTTCAGCTTTACAACTGAGATTATTTTTTCTATTGGCTTTTGTGGTGGCCGTTACATCAATGGCGAGTTGGCAAAAGGGTTGAGAGATATACTGAACTTTAAAAGTAATAGAAGCTATCCTCTACCCTTTTGAGCGTAGGCGTTGGACCTAGAGCTACGAACTTCAAAAAGCTAACAGAAAGTTCTTAATGAGATAATTGAATCAAATAGTTTTTATATACAACAAAGGCACTGCTTGTTTGAAAAGCAATGCCTCTGGTTTATAGTATTCTGCACAACTTGTGTTGTGCTGAGTATTACCCATAACTGGTGTTATGGGTGAAGATTATCAAAAAGTAGCCAACCTCCGTACATGAGCCTAAAGCTTAGTGGTGTGAATAGTTCACCTCAATTTTTAAAATTTAATAAAATATACTCAATTGCTAATCTAAAGGTGGTGTGCAAGGCTCTCCCTGTCAGTTTTTACTGACGGGGCGGTCTACTCGATTACCTACTGTATTTATTCCTCTATTTGATATTCAAAATTTCCACTATCAGGGATTTTCAACATATTATTATCACTCATTATCTTTGTTGCCATAGTATACATAAAATGATACCACCAAATAAAAAATTCCTCAAATGTTATTTCCTTTTGGTAACCTGTTTCCTTATATGTTTTTCTAATGTAATTGTCCTCTGAATTAAGAATATCTATCAATTTTGGTTTAAAATCACTCGCAATTTTACTGAAGATTTCATTGTCTGATTTTGAAATTTCATTTTCGGATTGCTTTAACGAAATATTTAATCTATTATTTCCATATATACTAATTGATTTTCCGTTTATTTCCTCGTATTGATTTCCATATATTCCAAAAGTTTCACGGTTTTTGTCAGTATTTTCCATTATGCTATAGTAATAATTTTTTCCGTGTCTGTTTGGTCGTTTTTCTTTATTTAAGTAATATTTTTCCACATTATCAATTTGCCAAGAATCAAGTAATACATTACTTAAAATCAGGAATGACCATTTTTCAAAATCTTGAGTTTTAGAAATTTCAGTTTCGTTAAATTTCAATTTAATATCGGGTAATTCTTTTTGTATTTCTCCAACAACTTTATTTGCAATAGGAATTGAACTTTTAAATAGTTTTTCTCCATCTTTCTGTGTGGCAATAAAGACACTTGGCTTTGGTTTTCCATTAGTATAATGAAGCCAATTTTTAGTTTCTAATAACTTTTTAATTTTATTGATTTGGTTATCTGTAAGTTTTGCTCTTTTCTTAAAATCCGAAATTGGAATATTTTGGTGTAAGGAAATTAAGAAGAAGTCCATACTATCTTTTTTATATTGAAAGTCAGGGAAATTGTTTCCACGAGATATTAAACTATGCTCAAAATTACTCTCAAATAATAAATCAATTTTGCTGTTTTCTGTATTGTTCTGTTTTGTTTGGCACGACAATGTCAAAATAGAGATTAAGATAATTATGTAGTACTTCATTTCATTATTTTGGTTACATTGCAGGTAACGTTTATATAAGAATAGTGCGGGTTTAAGCGCATTAACTTATTAATTATGTTACCAAAGATAGCAAATAGATGAACCGTTGCAAGCCTTATTTTGCCCGCATTATTTTTATATGTTGTTACAGGCTGGGCTTTATGAAAATCTGACACATTGGAACACTAATGCTAATGTGAGCGGCGGAGATTGCAGGCTCTTTGGTAAGCTTTGGAAGTGGGTTTGCCTTGTGAGGCTTAGCCAATGTGCCTGCAATAGCGTTGGTTAGCTGAAAATAAAAATTGCAAGATATTCCTATAAATCAATAATTCATTAAAGTTCCCACTTTCTGTAGTCAATTTGTTGATTTTATATTAATTGGTTTCATTATTTTCCTAGTTTTAAAATTCTAATTGCTCCACGAACAACAATAATAAAAACTACTGAACCAATAATTAAGTCGGGATATTTGGATTGTGTGAGTAAAACTAATACACCTGCTAGGATTACTCCAGAATTAATAATCACATCATTCGAGGTGAAAATCATACTTGCTTTCATGTGAGCTTCGTTGCTTTTTGATTTTTGGAGTAAATACAAGCAAAATCCATTAGCTATTAACGCAAAAATTGATACACCAATCATAATTCGATAATCTGGCATTTCTTCAGAACCTATGAATCTCCTTACAACTTCTATTATACCCAAAAGGGCAAGCGATAATTGAAAATACCCACTCCAACGAGCAACTTTCTTTTTTCTTATAACTGTTGAACCAACTGCCCAAAGGCTTAATCCATATACAAAGGAATCGGCTAACATATCCAAGGAATCAGCTACCAAACCCATTGACTTTGAAAACAATCCTGTAGTCATTTCAATAATAAAGAATGCAAAATTGATTATTAATACTGACCAAAGTAGTTTTGACTGCACATTGGATTCTTCTAAAACTACCTCATCATCAGGAATAGAATCTGATTCAGTTAGTTTTGCACCAAAGTTCAATGCCTCTAAACGAGATAATATTTCTTTATTTTCCTCTGAATGAAATACAGTAAGGTTTCGGTTTTCTATATCAAATTCAAGTTTCTTGATGGTTTGTAATCCATCCAATTTCATTCGAATCATATTTTCTTCGGAAGGGCAATCCATCTTTGATATGTGATATTTTGATTTTTTCATATTAACCAACGTTTAACATTATTCATATAAACTATGTATTCTTCTCCTAGTTGTTTTATTAAGAACTCTTCTTCAAGTCTAACCTGAACCTGAATTACTATAAAACCTGAAATCAAAATAACAAAAGTAACAGCATTAGGAATAATCAAGAACATTCCTACAAATGCAATTAATACACCTAGAAAGATTGGATTTCTTGATATTCCAAAAAGTCCTTTCGTAATTAGGTTTACTTTGTTTTCATCGTCTATCCCAATGCGCCATTCATTAGCCATATTTCGTTGAGCAATGAAAATTACAAGAAAAGCAAGATGTAAAAAACCGAAACCTATCCAAACGATAATGTCTGATTTTAAATATTCTATTGTTGCCAAATACTGCATTGCTCTAGGCAGAAAAGCATTTAGGGTAATAGTAATAAATGCTATTGCCGAGATAATTTTATAAGCTTTTCCAACATAGTTAATTGCGGTTTCATCTTTAGTAAATTTGAACGGGTTTATGCCTGTCTTTTTGTAGGTTCTGTAACTTGGCATTACAAAAAGGACTACAAGAAAAGTGCAATAAAAAGTGAATAAGTATGTTGCCATAGTTCTGATTTTTAAATTATACTACAAATCTAAGGCCGATTCACATGCAACAGTAGTGCAAAGTTTTCATTTGCAGTTTGAGCAAGTTCCCTTTACTACAAAATTGGCACTTTCAAAGGAGAATGATTTCGGCAAATCCATTTTAGGAATAGACATATCGCGCAAACAATGGGTTTGTCCACATTTGTTACAAAGGAAATGGACATGAAGGTCATCGGGTTGACAAGTACAATCATCGTCGCAAAGTGCATACTTCACTGCACCAGTACCATCGTCGACGCTATGAATAAGCAAATGGTCTTGAAAAGTCTTTAGGGTTCTGAAAATTGTTGAGCGTTCTACATTATCAAATTGCTTTTCAATTTCATAAAGGCTTAAGGCTTTCTTGTTTTTATCCAATACTTCATACACCAACTCACGCATTGCTGTTGGTTTGATGTCTCTTTGCTTTAGTTTGTCTTCAATTTTCATGTTGCAAAGTTATAACTTATATGTAATGGTGCGATAGGACTAAACAGCTCTTTTACAAATTTTGGATTGTGTGTTAGCCTGTGCGATTTGTAAATGTGCTGTTTGCGGGTTGGGATGGACTATGGAATATTAGATATGGGCGATGATTTCTTCCCAGCCTTGCCTGTAACGTTTTGGCTAAGCTGCGTTTTAATGCAGTTTAGGTGGTGTTGTGCGCTCGTTATCTTACACCAATTCTCTTTTCAATTTCTTTGTTTAATGGATATAATTTTTCGTTAGGCAATAATCTTTTCATTTCTTTATATTTACCAGCTCTACGCAATTGATTCATTTTTTTTACTATAGGTGTTAGGTCATCTATTTCACTAATCCAATCATTATTATACTCTTCTATTAAATATCTACTAATTCCTACTTGAATAGTTCTCTCTTTCAATTTTCCACCTTTTAAAGTCCTTTCTGGATCCCATTGTATATGAACTTTCGCTTCTTTAAATTGCTTTTCCCATTCATAGCCAGTTGAATATACTTGCTTGTCAGGGTCTGTTAATACTCCAATAGATAATGCTCTTTCCCAACATTCTCTTTTAATCTTAATTTTTAAAATATAATCTTGATTAGATTTATTTCCCCAATTACTTCTTTCCATTAACCAAAGAAAAGATGGTTTAATCCAAGTCATTCGATTAAATGAAAATGGCTTTTCAAACTTGTTATTTCTGATTGCAGATAATGCGATATTTTTATTGTATGCTTGATACACCGTCACTGTTTCTTTATCAAATTCAGCTCGTATTTCTTGATACCTCATTTATTCGTTCTGTTTTATGATATACAACCTTAGATGTATTATTATGATTCTAAGTCGTACTTAATAACTTCAATTTTTTTAGTCTCGAAATACTTAATATATTCTTTTCTACTTCTAAATTTAGCATCTTGATTAGATTTGTACCATTCAATAGCCTCAAGTATTTCATTGTTCAGTTCTCTTTGTGTATGCTCATTTTTTAAGAATGTTTTAGTTTCATCTATATTCAGTCCAAAAATCAATTCTATATCTACATAAGCTTGATGGTCAGAACCTGCACCAAATTTGGCATAATACAAATCATAAACATCTTCAGCTGTCATATACTTATAAAGCATAAAGGCACATAAGTCTGTTGTGTAAACAGGTATATTAAATTCAAACCCTTTCAACTCTTCTTGTAATAGCCATTTTATTAGTGGTTTGTCCTCTGCAAAATATTTCCCATATAATTCTAAAATTAGATTCTTCCTATTCAGGTAATTTCTATCTCCACTTTCTCCATAAGCTTCTTTTCCATTATGAAT
Organism: Flammeovirga kamogawensis; assembly: GCF_018736065.1. Taxonomy (GTDB): domain Bacteria; phylum Bacteroidota; class Bacteroidia; order Cytophagales; family Flammeovirgaceae; genus Flammeovirga; species Flammeovirga kamogawensis. Next base: position 24,923 of record NZ_CP076131.1, on the reverse strand, counting down.
ACATCTAAAGTCAATCAATAACAACTCCTCTTTGCTTGACCTAAATTTATCTATGATTTTTCTATAGTTATTCATTTTTTGTCCTTAATGACGCACAACGGGTTGACTAAATTGCGTAGAGGGCGCGTCGACCGATATGCTAATTTAGTTATTGTTATGCTGTGTATTTTTTAATTTTAAATTGAATACTGAAAGTACAGATACTTAAAAGTTTTACCATACGTGAACATCATTAATTGAGAGAACTCTAAATTTTTGATGAACGTTGAAAAACAAAACCATTTTTGAAAAATAACTTATTTGAAAAGTGAATTGCCTTTTGACTAATTCTGTGTTGAAAAATTTCCTTTCTCCTAATTTAATTCTTCACAATGATTTGACTTCACTCCTGTTTCAATTTATAATTTTACTAAACCATGCGAATCGCACGACTGCAAATATAGAGGTACAAAACAACTAATGTTCTCTGCGGGTGAGTCACCCGTGCTTGAATAATAAAAATTTAGTACCAACGTGCATTATGCAGATGCACTCGCCTAGATTATACAGCATAACGAAATTGCTAAACTACGGCCAGCGGGTGTGTCACCCGATGGATGGAGATTAGCTGATGTTAGGCATTTTTCACCAAGTTCTTGTACTTATTAAATCTTCAATATTAGCTTCTTCAAAAGAATATGCTTTAGCTATTTCTCCAAAATCCATTGCAAATGTTTCACGGGCAGCTGTTTCAATTTCACTACCATTTTCAAAGAACTCATCTTCAAGACTATTAATTTTGTCAGTTGCATAATGAGTTAATTTATATAAATGTTTTAGGTTTTGAGGCTTCTCCTTCTCAATATTCAAGCATAATTCAATTAATACATTTTCACATTTATCAACTAGGAATGATGGAAAATAAGAATCAGAACGCATGTCAACTAGAAAATTATAATTTTTCATTTTCTCATTTTTAATCATATGTTTTGATACATCTGCCATCTCAAATTTCGGATATGTTTTTCGTTTTCCAATGAAGATATTGTATGATAAATAACCAATAATGATTATTACAATTAAGATTAATAAGTTTTTCATCTTTTTGTTTGCTTCGTTTTATAATGCCTAACGGGTTGACTAAATTGCGTAGAGGGCGCGTCGACCGATATGCTAATTTAGTTGATGTTAGGCAGCGTATTTTTTTTAATTTCTAATTATAAACTGAAAGTACTGAAGCTTAAAAGTTTTACCAAACGTGAACATCATTAATTGAGAGAACTCTAAATTTTTGATGAACGTTGAAAAACAAAACAATCTTTTTAAACAGTACTTATTTGAAAAGTAAATAGCCTTTTGACTAATTCTGTGTTGAAAAATTTCCTTTCTCCTAATTTAATTCTTCTGACTGAAATAGCTTCACTCCTGTTTCAATTTATAATTTTATTAAACCGTGCGAATCGCACGACTGCAAATATAGAGGTACAAAATAACTAATGCTCTCTGCGGGTGAATCACCCGTGCTTGAATAATAAAAATTTAGTACCTACGTGCATTATGCAGATGCACTAGCCTTGATTATGATGCCTAACGGTTTGACTAAATTGCGTAGAGGGCGCGTCGACCGATATGCTAATTTAGTTATTGTTATGCTGTGTATTTTTTAAATTTAAATTGAATACTGAAAGTACTGATACTTAAAAGTTTTACCAAACGTGAACATCATTAATTGAGATAACTCTAAATTTATGATGGACGTTGAAAAACAAAACCATTTTTTAAACTTTAATTATTTGAAAAGTAAATAGCCTTTGGACTAATTCTGTGTTGAAAAATTTACTTTCTACTAATTTAATTCTTCTGACTGAAATAGCTTCACTCCTGTTTCAATTTATAATTTTATTAAACCGTGCGAATCGCACGACTGCAAATATAGAGGTACAAAATAACCAATGTTCGCTGCGGGTGAATCACCCGTGCTTGAACAACAAAAATTTAGTACCAACGTGCATTATGCAGATGCACTCGCCTAGATTATACAGCATAACGAGTTGACTAAATTGCGTAGAGGGCGCGTCGACCGATATGCTAATTTAGTTATTGTTATGCTGTGTATTTTTTAATTTTAAATTGAATACTGAAAGTACAGATACTTAAAAGTTTTACCTAACGTGAACATCATTAATTGAGAGAACTCTAAATTTTTGATGAACGTTGAAAAACAAAACCATTTTTGAAAAATAACTTATTTGAAAAGTGAAGAGCCTTTTGACTAATTCTGTGTTGAAAAATATACTTTCTACTAATTTAATTCTTCACACTGATATGACTTCACTCCTGTTTCAATTTATAATTTTACTAAACCGTGCGAATCGCACGACTTCAAGTATAGAGGTACAAAATAACTAATACTTTCTGCGGGTGAATCACCCGTGCTTGAATAATAAAAATTTAGTACCAACGTGCACTATGCAGATGCACTCGCCTAGATTATACAGCATAACAATATACAAACGTATTACCGCTTATATATTTTGTATTTATTTCTGTTTTATTTCATTGAATAAAGCGATATATAGACGTTTTCATCAAAATCCTAACATAAAAGTTGTAGGATATTTTTTTTGCACAATATATTTTTTTGCGTTTATCCAATTGTTAACACACTACTATTAGTGGAGATATAAGTTTGCTTTGTTGAAGTTTTAGTCACCAGTAAAAGAAGTTTATTAACCGTATGTAAGTTGTTAATAAAAGAATTGAAATACAAATTTCTATCCTACTAATACCAGCTATCTCGAAGAGCCTTTATTCAAGCGGGTTAGTAAAAAAAAGATAGCTTGAATCAAATACAATTCTCCCTCAGAGGTGATAATATATCCATATTTCTTCATCTAGTTATAGCAAACGTCTCTTTCGTATTTTGAAGCTAAAATAGACTGAAGTGGATAAATTGGCAAGTCAGAATATAAAAATCAATTACATGAAGTTTTGTTTTTTCGAAATTAAAGTAGAAAGATCCATTAAACTAATCTTATAATAACAGCTATAAATTTATTATATTTATCATTACATAGTGTACTAATAAATATGATAACAATTAAATACGCTTTTGATACAACTATCAAGAAATTGATAAGTATTGAAGAAGCAGACAAGAGCCATTCCTTCATCTGTAACAACTGCAGACAAACACTGATTCCTAAACGTGGTAGAGTGAAAGAAAGTCACTTTGCACATAAGGATAAGGGTACGTCGTGTATTTCCATTACAGGAGAAACACCTGCAGGAAGTCCTACAATGATTGAGATGTATAAGAAATTTATCTCTCAAACAAAACCTGTATATAAAGGTGGCTTTAATACATTTAGAAGCTATGTACAATTTTCTAAAAGTTATATCCCCTCTTCTATTGAGCTGTACCAAGGCATACAACTAGTATTGAAAGAAGATGAAGCCATTGCTAAAGAAGTAAAATCAGTATTCAAACACTTTCAAAAAGCCAACAAACTATCAAGAACAAAGAAAAATGATGATTTAATAAAGAGTTTCAATGCTGTAATTAAGAAGAATGATAACGAACGTATCATAGGTACTTTCAATGATTTCGTAAAAGAGTTTCACTATACAAAAGGTCACTTCAAATATGAGAAATTCGATCATAAGGTGCTTTTAATTAAAAAATCAGTCCATTGGCTACCGAATGTTGTTGATATTGATGAAGACGATAAACAGATATTTATTTATCATGATAACAAACCACTTCCTAGTAACTTCTATCCTCTTTACCAAAAGACAATAGCTTATCAGAAAAACTTTGACAAAGCAGAAAAATATTTTTTGGATGATGTAGAGAATAAACTTCAATACCTCCAAAACCTAGATGCTAAGAAACTCTATTTTATTCAAGTAATTGCTGATGGAAGTACCTTTCATAAGATTGGTATTACCGGCAGAGATTTCAGAAGCAGAGAGAAAGAAATCAAAGCAGACTTAAAGCATTACTTCAATAAAATTGAAATCAGTCCAATCTATATCATCAACAAGAAAAGTTACTTGGAGTACTTCTTCAAGATGCAATTTAAACAGTACAATATCACAGCCTTTGATGCTAAAACAGAGTACTTCTCTTTCCCTGATCATATATTAGAGCTTATCAGCAAACAGCTAAAACCACTTAGTAGTAGTAGTAAAAGAGTTGCCACTTTAGAAAAGAATAAAACTACCGTTGGTAGAAAGAAGATTGAAGAAAATGACTTTATATCAAGTCAAAGGACAAAAGATATTATTAGCTATACAGCCTTTGGAATGTCCGTAAGAGATATTGCTAAGTCGTTAAATACATCAGTACAAACTGTCACCAAAACCAAGAATCTATACATCAAACAAAAAGGTCCTCTCCCATTTAATTACAAGAAAGATGAATTGTATCAGCTTATTGATTCCATCTGCTTGAAGTTTATGCAGCATGATAAAAAGCACTATGATTTAGCATCTAGTGTTATTCTGCAGAAGTACCAGGTTGAGAAACTTGTTACTTTGTTTTTGAAATTGGTTTCAAAGGAAAGTGTGGCACTGAGTAAGGAAGAAGGTACTTTTGTTTTATTTATTAGTACAGTGTGTAGTGATTAATGTATTCAGTACAATAAAAGCACTGATTATTTGAAAAGCAATGAGTTTTAATTACACATTCTTTCATAGTCTGACATAGTTTTTTTGCCTTTGAGCTTTCTTTGCTTATTCCAAATAGAATCATTTGAGATAAAGACTTTAATCACCAACGAGTTATTATAATCATCAGAACTATAATCTCTTTGCGTATCTAAGTACCATCGAAAAGTATCCGTACAAGAAACTGTTATGTAGTTTGTTTCATCTCCTTGTTTAAGATCTTCTACAGTAATCATTTGATCTTTAGCATATTCTTCTAAAAAATCCTGTAATTTAAAAGAATTTATATTTAACGTTTCTGAGGTAAAAATAATTTTAATTAACTCACCTTTTTGAGTGAATATACAATGTATTTTTCCTTTTACATCAAGATATTCAGCCTGTCTAGGTTCATAAAATACTTTATTGATAGAATGCGTATCTAGCTTTGAAACATCATAAATATCTTTGAAATTATATCCACATAATATTTGAGAAAAGGCGGGTATATTTAAAAGTAAGAATGTACTTAGAAAGATTAGTTTATTGATCATGATACTTTATATTTTTTGATACGCCCGTAAAGTTAGAAACTTTAATTTGAAGAATACTTTTTTCTTTCTTTTGTTGATACTCCTTTTCTACTTCAGATTATTTTTCCAATTAAAGTAATAGCTAATAAAAAGGGGGACTTGGGAATTTATGCGAATGATACACTTTCGGGGGGTGGGCTTGGTAAGAAATGTTTGAACGGGAACCGTTTTTATTTCAGTTTACTACAAGCATACTCGAAGAGTTTTTCGTTAGGCGAGTCAGAGAAAGTGGCTGTAGTAATTTTGAATTTGTGAGGTACGAACAATTTAAAAATTATCTACTGCCATCGTGCGAAGCAAAAGCGGATAGAAAAATGATTGAAGGCTTTCAGATTTACAACTGAAATTATTTTTTCTATTGGCTTTTGTGGTGGAGTTGGATCACTGGAGGGGAGGAAACAATCTAAAAAATAGTACTCGATTATCAATTTAAATAGTTGCCTGGTTTTGGATTGTGGAGCGTCGGGCGTTGGAAAGTGGCGGGTCAGCCGAAAAGGGGGCGAAAAGGCATTTATGACTTTTTGCCCCTTTGCGTGGCTATTTAACATAATGCCCTTATAAAAAATAGCCGTAGGCTTTTTATAAGACGGCATTATGTTAAGATAGCTTAGGTCTTATATTGGAATACCTAGCTATCATTATTCTTTTGTTGTTACTAGACGAACTCCACCAAGAAAATGAGCGACGAATGTACCCCACCGCAAACGGAATGGAGATGCAGGCTTTAGCCAAATGGAATGAAGTGAAGCTTGGTGTGGGTGCGTGAGAAGCGAGTAAATTATTTTATTTCTTATTTAGAGATAATAGATATCTCTTCATAGGTTTTGAAAAGTATTTCTTCCAATCTTCATCAGAAATCAGATTACTTTTAGCGTTATTACAAAAAGGACAAGCTAGTACAGAATTATCAAAAGTATAACCTTTATTTGAATCCAACTTCTCTATTTCTAAACTTCCTTTAGATCGCTTTTGTAGGTTATTCAAAGTCATATTTCCACCTCTTAGCTCAACAATTTTTAGAAGCTCCTTCTGGGTAATATCACAATAGTGACAAGAATTATTTTGATTATTAAACCATTCGATTAGCCTATTCGGGTTTGCGAAAAACTCCTTTCGATCTTCATTAAAATACTTTTGGTAAAGGTGGTGGTATTCTTTAAAGTCATTGATTACTTTTTCAAGTTCAATCAAGGTTATTCCTAATTCATCACAGTAAAAGTTATCTAGTCTCTTATATTTTGATTTAGCTGTTCCTTTAGGCCATTTCTTAAGATCATCAATTTTATAGAACTCGTTAATTTTATGATTGTACTTTAATTCAAAGTATCTTTTTTCAATAGAAGTCATATTCATTTTAGTTATAGTGTTGTCCAAGTAATACAATTCAAAGCACCTCCATACTTTACAATGTTTATCATTTCTATTTGTTCAACTTTATAATTAGGATAGAACTTTCTCATTTGCTCAAGAGCTAAATTGTCTTCTTCAATATTAAATTTAGGAAGTAGAATTAGATCTTTTGTTTGTAAGAAGTTCATATACGCCCAACTCCTTTTATCAAGTTTTTTTACATCATATTTTAAAAATTCTGTACTTAACTTCGTCTTATTTAAAACAGAGACGATTGTTTTATCATTCTCATAAAAAGGGTTTACTAATACTGTATCTTCAGTGATAAACCTCAACATACCATCAGTATGCCCATATTTATCAAGAGGATCTTGTGGTATTGTGATGATATTTTCAATTTCAAATAAAGAATGTAATTGTCTCTGCAATTCCTTTTTGGTATAATCATTCCGATTCTCGTGAAATATTTTATCTGTCATTATCAGGGTTCTTTTTGACTTCACCATATTTCCACCATCAAGAATGATATCCGTTTTTACAGTAGATAAACCTATTTCATCACATATGATATCAGGATAAGACTTTAGATTTCTATACCCTTTTCTAGCTCCTTGTAAATAATCAGGATCATATCTAAACTCCACAAATTTGCTATTAGAAACCTGTACTGGCATATAGTCTCTAGCCCAAATATCTTTCGTTTTAGGTAATCGTATAAGTGATACTTTATGTCTCTCTAATATTGATTTTAGTTCAGCAAAAATGGGTTGGAACTCATCTTTTCTTGATAAAATATCAGAAACATAAACTTTACTTACTTCAAAGTCAGTAACCATGATTAAACACCTTCTACATTACCAAAATGATCATCAATTATTCCTTTCAACTTAAGATATAGCTCCTTATATTCTTTGGTTTTTTCAACATCTTTAAGATTTTCAAATTCAGTACTAAGAAATTGATATTTAAATTCCTTCAATACATCCAAAAGAACTAAGTATAATCTATTATGATCATCTTTAGGAAGATTTAGTTCTACAGCATCATGATCACCACTTTTCTTTTCTATTTCAGCACTTAGCATTTTTTGAATTACACTTACTTGGCTAGATTTCACCTTAAATATCTCATTTTTGAAGTTCTTATAATACTCATTCCCTTTATATTCATCTTGTAAGGTAATGATGTATTTACTTAGTATAGGTCTAAGTTGAACAGCTATTTTAATATTCAACACTTTTAATTTACTCATTAGTTTATTGATTTTTTTGAATAGATTATTACTAAATTGGTTTAAAAAGATTAAACCTCCAAAACTCCTCTCCTATACAATTCCATTACAATATCTGCTTCATGAAAAGCATCATCTGCTCCCCTATGTAATTCAGTATAATCATTATCAGGAAAGAAAAAATCATAAGCTTCTTCTACTTTCGGCCATTTCCATTTTTGGTAGTAGTCATTCCAAGATACCTTACAAATATCTGTTGATAGCTCCATTGGACAAGGAAGCTTTGCAGGAAATTGAAAACGTCTACTTTCCAAGAAATCAAAATCAAAAGATCGGTTATAAGCTGTTGCTCCTGTGCGGTACTGATTAAAAATATCTTGAAGTTGACTACGGTATACTTCCAAGTTTTTGCTGTGTCTAATTTCCTCCACAGTCATAAAACCATTACTTACTATCCAACTATTTTGAACACTCTCCAAAGTCATTCCTTTCTCGTGGCAAACTTCATCAAATATTATCTCTTTAGCTCCTGTTTGGAGATCCAATTCTACAATACCAATTTCAGCAATATGACCACCTTGATTAAGGAATCCTGTTGTTTCAATATCTACTACTAGTATCTTATTTTCCATTTGTCAATATGTTAGTTTCTATGAAAATCAATTTATGAAAAAAGGTACAAATGATTATTCACTTGTACCTTCAATTTTAAATATATTTCACCAACTATAATTGGTTCTAAACATAAATGGAGAAGCATAAATAAATTCTTCTTCTACTATCTTAAGAAGATAAACGATCAGAAAGCCTTAAATCTGAAATCATCTGCTTTATCAAAACTGGATTACTCTTCACCATCTTGCAAAGCTTGGCAATATTTCTTTCTCCACCTTCCCAAGCTTGATACAACCTTTCTTCTTTTGTACCTGCATTAAATGAAAACCCAATAGATTGATTACTTCTTATCTGATGTTGATTATTCTTGTTTTCAAGCTTGAAATTAAGGTTTCCTTCTTGTTTCATCTCTTGAGATAAGCTTGTACTATCAAGCTTGAACTCTTTGTTATCTATCCCTTTTGTTACTTCAATAGATGCTAAAATTGATAACACTAAAACAATTATAGAGTAGAAGGAGAACATCTCTGTTTTAGCATCTGCAGTTTCTTTCTGATTAGCTAATTCAAGCTTGGCTCCCTTGATTTCGGCTTGAATTTCCTTGATTTGTACTTTAAGGCTTCTTCTTAACTCAACTTTAGCATAATGGTTTGAAACTCCTGTTTGGCTTAACTGATTTCTCAAATTTACCAATTGTGCTCCCAGAACTTCTACCTTAGTATTGTCTACTTCAGATGTTCTGATTTTATGATTCAAACCATAGTATTCCATTACTACAATAGAAGCACAAAAAGTTAACGCTAAAATGATATTGGATGAAAATTTCTTTGTTGCAAAAATAGTTTTTGCTGTATCAAAAATGATAGAGTGGGTGATATAGGCTATCACAATTGAGACTCCCATAGCTACTTTTTCATCAATCCCTAAGAACATCAGGAAGTGAGTAACTACATACATCGAATAAAGAGAACATAATCCGATGATCAATAAATACGGAATATTTTGTACTTTTGACATAATTATAACTTTGTATAAGGTTATGAGGGGGGTGCATACGGGTTTGGCGATTTGTATTGGCTCCCTCTTTTTTATATTTGATTTTTTATTCTAAAGGTTGGCTTTCAATTCATTAATTAAATGAATCATATTATCTAGCTCTGTTTTCGCTAGTTCTTTATTTCCTTTTGATAGAGAGTTCTTAAATGATAGATAAGTATTATCTAAAGTATTAATTTTTCCTTTTGCTGTAATTTCATTAGAAGAATCATTCAATTTTTCTTGAAGAGATGTTTCTTTTAAATTAACCTTTGGCGTTTTCTCTACTTTTTCAGCTTTCGCTTTCTTAGTAATTTCTTGATATGCACTATGAATTGATCTTTCTCCAGAGCGAACCAGGTCTTTTAATTCTTCAGGTGCTTCTCTGATAATCTTAAGAGCTTTTGCTGTATTTCTTCTTGATGTATTGGCTGTATCTGCAATATTCTGAGTATGATCTATTTTTTTAGGGCTTGCACTTTCTTCCTCATTTCGAAAGTGCAAATTTGCACTTTCGTTTTTTGAAGCATTTTGCACTCGCTTTTCTATACCAAGTTTTGCATTAAAACTCAATAACTTTTCTGATAATTCAATACGCTCAAAATCCTTTAAGTTTCTACGTCCTAACTGATTTTTAAGCATCCATACTTTTACCTCATCTAAAGTGTTTAGCGAAGTAATGTATTTAACCGGAACAGTAGGGGAGTTCTCAGAAGCTTTATATCTATGGTGACCATCAATCAATAGATTATCATGACCAGGAATATTCACCAACAAAAGCGGTTCTCTAATTCCTTCAGTTTCTATAGATTCACGAAACAATTCAGCTTCTTCAACATCTTGTTTTCTGATATAAGATTCTAACTCTGGAAGAATTACGATTCCATTTCTTTCTATATAGTTATTACGATCAATAGAGGCTTCATTTTGGGCAGCCCTATCGAATACTGTTCTATTCTTTTTCTTACGGTTCGTATTTATATTAAGATTTGCCATAGATTGTGTATTATACTAGATCGTTAAGAAAAATGTATTAATTAGATAAACCAGTATATTTCTCTAGCTCATCCATAAATTTATCAAATTCTTTTTTTATTGATGCATTTGTAAATGAAGTAGATAAATCATCTGTTCTACTATACTCTACAGAATTACTAATTACGTTGGTTAGTACATTTATTCCTTCAAACTCAATATCCTTTAATATCTTTACTTCGTTTGCTCTCTTATTAACCATTGTGGCAACAGCTACCGCTTTAGTAGGTAGCTTACCTTGCTCACTTCTATGAGCATTTGTTTCAACAATCAATTCCTCAATAAACTCAGTACCTGAAATAGACATACGTGTTAATTGAAAAGGAACAATTAGAATATTAGACATTTCAATAATTGCAGATAGGAAAGTAAAAGATTCAAACGAACCTGCAGTATCAATAATAATATAGTCGTATTCCTTAGAAAGATTGACCAATTGAGTTCTGATAGAAGATTCCTTACTCACAAATTTCTTTGTGTGATCAAAAGTTACCAAATCAACTATACTATCGTCAGAATGTACATTTGATAATGATTCCTGAATATCTGTATCAAACGCAAGCACCTTTTTGCCCGTTAGTAATTTTAATTGTTTTGATATATGTATTGCCATAGTAGTCTTTCCACTACCACCTTTAGTATTTGCTAATGTAATTATGGTACAACGCCTTTTCATTAGTGTATCTACACCTATTCCCAGTACGTCCGAAATTTTAGAAAGGTCAGTCATCCCTACATCAGTAGTTCCTTGTTCTATTCTCTGGTAAGTTGCTAAGGAAATTTCTGATTTCGCCGCAACTTCTTTTTGAGATAGTCCTTTTTCTTTTCTAAAATATTTAATGTTATCTATTAATGTACTCATATTATTACTTATAATAACTCATATATGATTTATATATATGCAATATAAGCTATACTTTTTCATAAAAACAACTCAAATATGACTTTTATTTGTGAATAAAGTATCATATATTGCATTCATAACTCAAATATGAGTTATGAATTGTATAGTAATTTCAATTTATAACCTACTTAATAATCAAATATGATTTCTTTAATAAGAATTAAAGTTATAAAGAGATTAATAAATATTAGAAGTATTAATAATATTAAGGAAGTTTGAAAAATTACTATAACTAATTGATTTACAGTTTATAACAACTAAATATTACTATTTAAATGTGTATAGACTAACGAAATTTAATGTACTATATGACTAATAATAGTGTATAGTTTAACGTAAAGGCAGGTATTGTTTAACGTTGAGTGTACAGTTTAACGCTTAAGATGTGTAGATTAACGTTAATGTGTATAAAACAACGTATTTAATATATGGTTTACTTGCATTATGCGTATCGTTTTCGTTAGTTTATACACATATAGGATTCAACTGAAGTATCATGAATGCACAGGATATAGTAAAAAAACATAGTAAACTCATATTGTACAACGAAACAAAGGGTTTATCAGCAGTGGAACAGAAACTGTTTATCTATTGTATTGCTAAAGCAGTAAGGGCAAATGATATAGATACGTTTCATTCTATTAGCATTCGTGAATTTACAGGAAAGAAAAATCCTAGTATATATGACTATCGTAAAGCAAAGAAAGCTCTTTTTGCATTACAGCAAATGAAGCCATTGTATGTTGAATTAGATGGTAAGTTTAAGTCTATAGTGATCTTTCCAACCCTTCAAGGGGATGCTAGGAGCATAGACAACGATAAAGACATAGACAAGATAGAATTAGCCTATAAGCTTAATGATGAGTTAAAACCGCTTATTATAGACCTTAAGGAAGCATATACAGAATACCTATATTCTACAGTGAGTAAGATGAAGTCTTCTTTTGCAATTAGACTTTATGAAATCCTTTTACAGCAAGCTAAATTTAATAAACCATATTCCATTACAGTAGATAACCTTAAGATCAAATTTGGTATTCAAGATGTTAAAACTTATGGTACGTATTCTCAGTTTAAACGTGCTGTTATAGAGAAATCTATCAGTGAAATTAATGAGAAAACAGACATTAGTGGATACTATGAAGAAGAGAAACAAGGTAAAAAGGTGTATAAACTAACGTTCTTTTTTACGTTGGATAGTACACATAAAGAAGAAGAAGCAGATATTTTAGCACTTTCTCCAGAAGAATTACTTGTTTATAATGTATTACCTGACGAAAAGACAAAACAGACTTACTTAAAGCAAATAGGGAAGCTACCTAAAACGTCAAGTAATACTAAAGATGTACAAACTGACGAAATAATAACAAAGAAAGCTCCAACACAGCAAACTCTTTTTGATGAAAGTACACCGAGTGTATCACCAGAGTTTAAAGAGAAATTAGATAAACTGTCTATGAGGCTAGGGGAGATTGGTTTAGAGAAAAGTGTTATAAAAGTAGCCTTGAATAAATATACTGAAAACCCAACATGGAAAATTTGGCCAGAAGTGAATAACGTAAGAATGGCTATTAAGGATGGTAAAGACTTTCCTAATAAGCATACTTTGAAGAAGGTGATTAATGAGGGGTAGAGCTTACATATTCTATAAAGTGTATTATAATGCACTTTTTTTTGTTTTCTTCTGATTTTTTTTTACTTTTAGTATAAATAGAGCGTTATGATGCACTTTTCAGAATTAATTAAAACGATAAAAAATCGTAGAGAAACACTGCAAGTAAACCAAGAAATGCTAGCAGAATTATCAGGAGTAGGTTTAAGGACCTTAAAACAATTTGAAAGTGGGAAAGGTAATCCTACATTGAAAACTGTCAGTAAATTAGCAGATGCACTGGGGTTAGAGTTATCATTAAAAGTAAAAACACTTCATCATTAATAAATGAGACAAGCAAGAGTGACCTACAAAGGCGAAGAAGCAGGCCTGCTTACCCAATTAGATAACGGTTCATTCATTTTCCGCTATTATGATACATGGTTTAATACATCTGATAAACCTGCAATCAGTCTTACACTCCCAAAAGTTAAGCAAGAATATAGAGCCAATTTTTTATTCCCATTTTTCTATAATATGCTACCAGAAGGAACTAACAAAGAAGTGGTATGTTATGCTATGCGCATTGACAAAACGGATTATTTTGGGTTATTACTAAATACGGCTTCAAATGATACTATTGGTGCTGTTAGAGTCATGAAAATAAATACGAAATGAATTTACCTACTATACAATTTTGTCCAGGTACGTTAAAACCAGGAAACCAAACCTACTCATCAACAGCACTGAGACGTGTTTTTAATGGAAAAAAAGTAAGTCATTTACTTCCTTATGCATCACCTGCATCAAACGAAGTGACTAATGAGCTATTTGAAAATAATCAAAAGAGAATGTCTATTTCAGGCGTACAAGAAAAGTTTTCAGTTTTATTGGAAATAAATAAACTTCGACTAATAAATGAAGGTGAACAAGGACAATATATTCTTAAACCTAAACCCAATGCAGGTAAAAATCCTGAACAAATGCCAGCAAATGAACACTTAACCATGCAAATAGCTAGGCAAGTTTTTAATATAGAAACTGCAGAGAATGCACTAATTTTTTTTAACGATGGAGAACCTGCTTATATCACAAAACGATTTGATGTTATAAATGACAGTACAAAATGGGCACAAGAAGATTTTGCTTCCTTATCACAAAGAATGCCTCAAACACATGGAGAAAATTATAAATATTTAGGTAATTATTTTCAATTGTTTGAACTACTCAAAAAATATGTCCCTGCATATCATGTCGAGGCTCCAAAGTTGTTCCAACTAATACTATTTAACTATTTGATGTCTAATGGAGATGCTCATTTTAAAAATTTTTCTCTCATTGAAACTCAATTTGGAGATTTCAAAATGAGCCCTGCTTATGACTTACTTAATAGTCGCATACATATAGCAGATAAAGATTTTGCCCTTGAGGAAGGGTTATTACCTCCTTCTCAGACAAAAGGAAAAATTCATGAGCAATTTTATAAACTTGGTAAAATTGCAGGAATTAAAATACAGATTATTGATAATATTTTCTCACTGATGAGATCTAAAAAGGAAGAAGTTTTAGTTTTAATTAATCAATCATATCTATCAGAGAAACTAAAGCGAAATTATGAACAAGCCTATTTAACTCGATTGAAAAAACTAAATAGAAATTAAGATTTTCCGATTCTGTTTATGGGCGGTTCTGATTCACTTTTGACAGAAATGTTTTTTAAAATTTTGTAGATAAGATGTTATTAATTTCGTTATTATGGTATCACTCTTTACCTTTTTTAGTTTTGGTACTTTTATATTTCTTGAATTCTAATAACAATTGCAACTTTAGGCTGTAATAATATTAATATTATTTATAAGCTCAATAGGACAATAAAAACTATAACGAAAAACTAAAAGAATTTGAGAAAGAATTCAATTACAAAATTGAAAATTATGAACTATTCGATTACAATGATGTTTTCTTATTAAATACACCTGAAGGCTATATTGATCTTTATTTTGGAGATAAAGGAACAATCATTTTCTCATATTATAATGACGTTATCGATAAAGAAGGTGTTTATATACCAAATCACAGAGGCCTTTCTTTTGTCACAAATGAAATCTCAATGGCATACTATTTTCATTTAACAGAAAATATAGTTCGTTCA
This sequence comes from Flammeovirga kamogawensis, assembly GCF_018736065.1. Taxonomy (GTDB): domain Bacteria; phylum Bacteroidota; class Bacteroidia; order Cytophagales; family Flammeovirgaceae; genus Flammeovirga; species Flammeovirga kamogawensis. Next base: position 9,788 of record NZ_CP076131.1, on the reverse strand, counting down.
TTTTATAATCAAGATCATGAAATAGTCAGTCAAGGAGGACAATGACTTCCTAATGAAATCGATGATGACCCTTATGATACTATAATATCAGTTAATGATGATTTATTAGGAGAACATGTTAGAGGTGATATTATTGATTTACTGTGTGAAAATTGATTAAGGTCTGTTATAATTCTATATCAGAACCGAGTGATTATGATAGACAAACTCCTTATCACCAAAAATTTGTACCTCCAGGATATTACCTTTTAATAATTGACCAATACTATCAATTGAAATCCTCTCAAAAATTATCTTCTCTTCTTTCTTCGTATTGATATGTGTAAAATCTAAAATAGTATAACCCTCAGCACTTGCTTCAAAGAAATGAATACTATCTAAAAGAACAGCCTTTTCTTCCTTAGCTTCTACAACAAAAGCCTTTTTAATTGCTCCAGTTGTCTTGTTCTGCAACGTTAATTCTAACGGCTTAGGATTATGAATTAGCTCTCTTCTGATATGAGAAAAAGTAAGAAATGCCTTATTGTAAGTAGACCAAAAACCATTAGCCACTAAATCCATTGAAAGCAAATTTAGAAACACAAAACAGAAGAAAACAATCGCTTCTTGTTTCACATCTCCCGTTCTTAAACGCAAGTTTGGATTAGCGGGAAGAACACATCTATAACGGTTCAAAGGATAGAAAAAAGGAAGGCCAGACTTAGTACACATATCAAAAATGAGATGCGATAAATAAGAGAAGAAAGCAATTGTAGTGAGATGCTCTGCACCCGTTAACGCTTGGACCGTTCCAAAAAACATTGTAAAAACTATACAAGCTAAAATGCTATGTGTTACGGTCCGATGCCCCCAATGTTCCTGGATCTTTTTAGCAATTGGATAGAAGAGCTTTCCAATAAGAGATTTTGTATTGTCGATGTCTGGAGCTAACGCCCCAAAAACAGTTAAAGCCAAATATTCAGGCTTCTCGAAAATATTTATGTCTTGGAATGAACAGAATGTAGCTGTGAATGTTAATCCTCCGCAGAGGTGGTTGATCGCTAGCATGAGAAATATTTAGTTGGTTTTTAGAAGGGGGAAGTTAATAAAAGTAGGTAATTGAAAAAAGATTAAAAACAGGTTTATATTCAAATGTAATTTCTGAGAGAGATAATAAAAAGACCTTATTTAGGTAAATCTTGATCCTTTCCAAGGAAAAATATTACATACATACACGTTTAATATAATGAAAAAGGAATTCAGTTTTAAAGCTTATATATCGATCTCATAAATGGTTTTATGGAGATATAAGTAGTAGAAGTTATTATATTTTTATAATGGAAAACTGACAACAATACAGGATTGTTAAATATTTAGCTTCTTTAAAAATTGAATTTAAAATAATATGTTATCAGAATTTTGGGTGTTTCCTGATATAAGGGTGAAAGTCCAATAAGCCCAATTTTTTAAAATAATACACTCAAAATCAAGATGTTTATTATTGCATTATTTTAATAAATTATCCTTTTAAGGAATAAATATAACCTTTACAGAAAATAATTCAACGCTTCAATAAGTACTATATTAAATAACGCTTTAAATTAAAAATGAAAATGAAAAATTTATCATTACAAATCAGTGCATTATTTATCTTTTTTATGCTTGCTTCTGTTTGTTCAGTCAAAGCACAGGACAGTTTAACAGTAAGAATTCCTTTTATAGCAAAAATGTCAACACCTGAAGGACAAAAAATGAAAGTCAATTTTCAAGCAGGTAAGAAAGTTGAAATCTTGTCAGGTGATAAGAAGAAATATATGTTTTCATTCAAAGGATATGAAAGTACAAAAGGTATTCATCAGACATACTTCAAGACATCTGAAGAAGAAGTAAATATTAAAGACTTCCTGAAGACAAAAAGATACAATAAGTTAACCCATGAAGAAAAGCTTTTACTTTGTGCAACACGTTCAAATAATCTTCAAACAGAATCTTTAATCTTCATTGGAACACTTCCAATTTTATATACAGCACTTCCTTATTACACGTCAATTGTAACGCCTGTTGTTGCTGTTTATGGATTTCAATTGGGTGTACGTACAATTGTGAACAAATACAGATATAACAACGCTGTTAAGATTCAAGCAGTGAAGGAAATCAAAAGGGCAAGATAATTAAGCAATCCAAATATTTTTAAAAATCAAAATAAAAAATTTATTTACAATCACTTTATTATTCGTTGTTTCATTCTCTGCTTATGCAGGAGACCCAACTGAAAAAGATTTGTGTAGACAACTTATTCAAATGGATTTAAAAAGAGTAGAATACCCTTTCAAAGTGGATGACATAACTATCGGTACGAGTTCTTTTTTTTCTGCTAATGGAACGACCCTAGCTCATATATACAGAGTAAATGGTTCCCTTGATAATGTGAGTAGAGAGAGTTTAAGTAATATGATGGATTTAAGGAGAAAGGAACATCTTATTAGTCCTGTAATTTTAAAATCAGAATATACTATGTGTTATTGTTATGAATTAGAGTATGGTGGAGTAGTTATGATTGTTACACATCCAACAGGTGTGTGTGAAGGTCGTCTGATTACAGATGAACTCAAAACATTAATTCATATATCAAAAAGTAATTAGGAAGTTTCTATTTGTGTCTACTAAACCCATGTTTTGGGATTTCTGATTCACTTTTTATTGGTAAATAAACTAAACTTTTAATATTCAAATTCAAAAGTCATGGATAATTCCACATTTTTCAAAATGATGTTTGTCATTTCTTTATTACCACTGTTTGTTGCCTTCTTAATCTGGAATGAACGAAGAATTAAAATACTGGAAGAAATAGAAGAAAGTGAAGTTGGAGAAATTAAAGAAACCCCAATAGGGATTCATGGTAGTCGTCATGTTAAGAGTCGTAAAGATAAAATTAGGGAAGCAAAGGTTCAGAAATTATTTGAAGAAGGTCATCTTAAGGAAATAGTGTATTTGTATACTTTGGAAATTACTCTAAAGTCTGGAATGAAATTAGGTAAGGTTGGGATAGCAAACGATACTCACCATAGGTCTTCACAATATGGTACATCTATTAAAAGTATTAAGGTAATTGAAAATATACCATATCCATCAAGACGTGAAGCATATATCCAAGAGCAAATGTTTCATGATGTAAATAAGCGTTATGGTGCAAAATATTATGGGAATTGCGGTGGTATTACTAATGGGGGGACGGAAATGTATTACTTACAAGAAGTCAAATACTTGAAAAGTATATAATTATTTGGTTCAGGGGTATTTCCCGATAATATTGAGGTCCCTCCATCATTCTTACTGTGAAGGGCCACTCAGTTTTGTAACACTCACATAAATAGATTATTTTAACTTATTTTAATATGTTTGATTTAGACCTAATATTGAGCTCCCTCCATGATTCTTACGACCATGTACCAGATGGTATTATAACTAACTCATTATCTAACATATACGGGTTTATATTAACATTTGTTTAACTTTACATAGAAGTGTTTTTAAATAAAAATCCAATAATTTTAATTAATTGTAAATCAGTTATTCAATAGTAAATTATTTTTAATAAGTACCTAAAAAATAGTAATCTGGTACATCGTCGTAAGAATCATGGAGGGGCCTCTATAACGTTTTGTCAAATACAAAAACTTTTAATTTCTATTTTGCTTTAGTAGCTGAATATATCATTCGAATTACTAAAACACATTTTTGCAATGAAATGCTTAAACATCTAGATACATGATAGTGTTGTTCATAAAAGATATAATTAAATAATTTCCTAAACTATTATGTTGCCTGCTAGGGGTTCTAGATAAAACGTAGTACATAATATTGTAAAGTTTCTTTATATTTAACCTTACTATGTTTATACAGATAAATTTTAAACAAACTTTTTTATATCATGAACTTGCAAAAACTTGCTATCATACTATTACTTATTTGGAGTCAAGTTTCATTGGCTCAGTCTAAAAAAATTCAACCTAAGAATAAAATAAAAATTGATTCGACTTTTGTTAATCATGATACCATACAGAAAACAAAAGAAGTCTCCTCTTATCACAAAGGTCAACTTGTAAAATATGAGATAATAAAATTAGATGAAAATAATAGAGTTGTACTAACAAATATTTATGGAAAGGATTTTTTTTTTAATAAAAGAAGTTATTATAAAGATAGATCAATTCTTACAGAAGTAAAAGGACAAATTTATAACTTGCAAGAGTTCTTAAAGGATTCCTTGACTTATGAAACAAAAGCAATTTTAAGTAAAAACTTTGACCCTTTTAAGGTTGATAAATACGATGTTAACTTCTGGGAAACTTACCGTTATCATAATTTAAATCTAACAACATCAGATGGCCTATTAAAAAAAGGAAGTAAAATATATCAAGCTGATGAGAACATTGTAAAAGCAATAGAAAATGCTAAACTTTATTTATCCAACTACTTTAGTGAAAGCATCATAAAAAAACATTTGGTGGTCAACTATTTTAAAACTAGAATCAATCGGGAATATTATTTTAACTATTTGTTATTGAGTGATGATAAGAAAAACAAGGAAGAAAATACCTATCACATTTCGTTCTCACTCAAGTTTGATAAATTCACCTATTACAATATTATGACCATTACATTGGATGACAATGGCAAAATAAACCAAGAAGAATCATATAATCTTCCAATAAAAAAATACAATACTCTTTTAACACAAGATAAAATTCAAAAATTGATTCAACCGAAAGAAGAGGGACTTATAAAACTAATATCATTGAATAAAGGCAATTATAAAGGTTTGTATTATGCATTTTTACAACCTCCTTTTATAATCACATACCCTCCTTCTGAGGATATATTGTACCATATTGATCTTTACGATGTAAATAGTGGTCAATATATCTCCTCTTTTGTTGAATCAGGCTTTACATTGGGTTTGCATCAAAAAGAAATAGACATTGAAATACCTGAAGAACTTAGCGTTAAAAAAAGAGGTGATTTTTATGGTTTGGTATCAGAAGATTATGAAGAAGAACACATTATAATTCCATTTCAATATAAAATTTTAAGAAAAGAATCTGAGTATTATATAGGCAAAACTAAAGAAAACACTTCTGAACTTATTACAAAATACAATAAAGTTTTACTTAAAGGGTTTGATGATTTATTATTTATATACTCTGCCGATAAAAAATTTAAATACTGTTTCTTGGTGGGTAAAAAAGGAGATGATACTCAAATAATCACCAAAGAAGGTAAAGTTCTATTATCATCTTCTGAGGAAAAAATTATCTACTCAGCATCAATTGAAAAAAATAGAATTATAAAAATTAATTATAAAAATGGAGACAAGGCTGAATTAAATCTAGAAGATTTATTATTCAATCAACTGTAACTTAATATAAGCTTCAATAAACCTCACTTATTTGAAGGACGTGTTTTTTGTAGCAAAAGCATTTAAATAGGACATTGGAGATTAGAACTTACTCTGAATTTGGTGATAATAGGGTGTTTCATCATTTATTACTCATTGAATATCATCATCTGTTTTTCTAAAAATGGTAATTTTGCCTTTCTATACCTTTTATTAGTGGACCCGGTTCTGATTCACTTTTGGTGGAAAGCTTTTTTAACATTTAGCAGATAAGATATTATTAATTTCGTTATTATGATATCACTCTCTACCTTTTCTAGTTTTGGTTCATTTGAATTTGATGGGTTCTCTGTCGATGAATCTAATATTGTAAAGAAAAGAATCATTCATTTAAAATCTATATCTCCTTCTGGAAAATGTCCTTGTTGTCATACAGAAAGTAATGAGAAACATAGCTATTATGTACGTAATCTCAAAGATTTATCCTGGTCAGATTCTAGTGTTGAAGTTTCCTTAGAGCATGTTTGGAACAAATTTCTCATGTTTTGTTGATTAACATTGTAATACTTGCAAGGTAAATAAAACACATATGTGATTTTGGGAGTCTTTCGTAATCCTTTGATAATCTGCGGAAAAAGTTAAGCCATCCAAAAGATCTTTCTACTTGCCACCTTTTGAATTCAGGGATAAATCCTTTCTCTTTTGATGGAGGTCTTTGTTTGGTTTCTACAGGAAATCCATATAAATCTGCATTTTTCTTAAAAAGACCTCCATAGGCTTTGTCCTCTTTTATAATCTCTAAGCGTTCTGATATCAAAGCAATTTTTGGTAATAATTCTACTCCTCCAGCTCCATCATGTTGATTTGCGGGACCTATATGAATACCTAAAAAACGACCCTCTGAGTCAACAATAATATGTCGTTTACATCCATTGATTTTTTTGTGTCCATCAATCCCTCTTTCAATATTTAAAAAGGGGGATAATTTCACGCTTTGACTATCAATAGCTAGTAATGAAGGGCTTCTTTTACGACCTGAATACAATCTATCATTTGTAGCTAACTTTAAGTTAATCAATTCAATAGTTCCATCATTTTTCCATTTTCTAAAATAATGATATACACTTTCCCATTTATGATATTGACTGTCTAAATTTCGCCATTGACAGCCTGTTCGAGTAATCCAAAGTATAGCGTCAATAACTGAACGCAGACATAATTTTTTTTGGTCTATTATTTTTTTAAGATTCTTCTAAAACTTGCCATTGGTGCTCTTTCAGAGGTGTGAATCTTGTTTGCATATACTTTGATTTATTTGATAATAATCAAAGATAACAATGATTGTTTTTTATGAATTAATACTCCTAATTACTTCCAAACATGCTCTTAGCAATTGACCAATACTATCAACAGAAATCCTCTCAAAAATTATCTTCTCTTCTTTCTTCGTATTGATATGTTCAAAGTCTAAAATAGTATAGACTTCTGCACTTGCTTCAAAGAAATGAATACTATCTAAAAGAACAGCCTTTTCTTCCTTAGCTTCTACAACAAAAGCCTTTTTAATTGCTCCAGTTGTCTTGTTCTGTAATGTTAATTCTAATGGTTTAGGATTATGAATTAGCTCTCTTCTGATATGAGAAAAAGTAAGAAATGCTTTATTGTAAGTAGACCAGAAACCATTAGCCACTAGATCCATTGAAAGTAAATTTAGAAGCACAAAGCAAAAGAAAACAATCGCTTCTTGTTTTACATCTCCTGTTCTTAAACGCAAGTTTGGATTAGCAGGGAGAACACATCTATAACGATTCAAAGGATAGAAAAAGGAAGACCTGACTTTGTACACATATCAAAAATGAGATGCGATAAATAAGAGAAGAAAGCAATTGTAGTTAGATTTTCTGCACCCGTTAACGCCTGGACTGTAGCAAAGAACATTGTAAAAACTATACAAGCTAAAAAGCTATGTGTTGCGGTCCGATGCCCCCAATGTTCCTGGATCTTTTTAGCAATTGGATAGAAGAGCTTTCCAATAAGAGATTTTGTATTATCAATGTCTGGAGCTAACGCCCCAAAAACAGTTAAAGCCAAATATTCAGGCTTCTCGAAAATATTTATGTCTTGGAATGAACAGAATGTAGCTGTGAATGTTAAGCCTCCGCAGAGGTGGTTGATCGCTAGCATGAGAAATATTTAGTTGGTTTTTAGAAGGGGGAAGTTACGAAAAGTAGGTAATTGAAAAAAGGCTAAACACTTTATTATTAAAAGCATTTTAAATTATATCTTGCACTAACAAAACTAAAAACTAATCTCATGCTACAACGATTTATTTTTATATCATTAATGATATGCTTTTTCTCATATATTACTGTTCCTACAGAAATAATACCTAAAGATTCACAAAGGGAAATTAGTTTTACCTATTCCATTCCAAAAGAATATAGCCATTACTACAGAGTCAAGTTTCATATTGAGCTGTATAATAATTATATCTACCAAGATGAAGAAGAAGGGTATATTGACACAAAAAACTCTACAATTATTCATTATTCCAGAGATATCTTAATTGAAGAATCAACAGGTTATTTCACAATAGATGAACTACCAAATGATGACTATATCATGCATATTTATTGGAGTATATGGGAAGAGGGAGCTAGAGCTTCTAAGGTGTTTTTTGTTTCTGAAGATGTAGCATTGATTGTTGATGGGAGGATTCAATATGAAGTGAATGAGGAAGGTTTTATTCACCCACGTTCCACTTACGCACAAAAACGGCAAGATACCCTTCAAGGTATCAAAAACGCAGTTTTTAATGTTTAGTTTTTTAGAATCACAAAATGGTTTTTAATTAAACATAAGATAAAGGAATAACTGTTTTAATATTAAAAATCACACGATACGTATTTAAAAACACATATTTGATAACAATGTTTTTATAGTACCTAATTTTAGCTGTTTGTTAAATATGTTAGCTCTTGCCGTTTCGGCACGTATCCGGAACGCCCCCGAATTAGGATCTTTAGCGTATCGCTCTAAAGCAATATGAATTACATCTTGAGCCAAGCCAATTTCAGTTAATCGAACCTGGAGCTTATTTAATTTTTCTTTAAAATCTTCTGGAACATCTATTACTTTCTGAATAGGTTCTTCTTTTATAATTTCTCCTTTATCAAAAGGAATATCAATAACCTCTTCATTGCGCAAACAGGGCAAATTATTGAAGTAATTAGATGAAAAAATACCCACTGAATTAGTATAAAAACTAATATCGGTGGGTATTTTTTTGCTTGAGTTAAATACATATGAAGTCATTAAATATTAGGATATAATCAACCTAAAACAATACCTCTGGTATTTCCTCATCAAAAGTCCCTTTTGTAAATCGATAAAAATTCCAGGCAGAAATTAGTTTAATTCTCTCTCCACTTATATCATCCTTAATAAAAGATGCATTTGGAAAATATGTTCGACACTCACTTTCTTGGATATTTTCTTCATACGAAGTTGAATATTCTATAAACCTATACCCAAAACGATTAATAGATGGAAGTGGGTATGGAATAGTTTTTATATGAGCTGAAACCCCAATAAATAACGTCGTGAGTTTAGGGAATTTTTGAGGAGTGAGCCATTCTAAAGTAAGAATTTTGTTCACACTTGAACTGATCGTTAATACTTCTAATTCTTCAAATGTATTTGATGCAAACCATTCTTCGATAGAAGTATTAAACCTCCATATATTTAGTTTTTTTAAATTCGGTATTTCACCTAAATTACTACAATCAAAACCTTCTCTTAAATCATATGATGGAGCAATATCTAGTGTTTCAATATTAGGACAATTTTCTATTGTTGCTCTTTTTTTGCCCGCAATAGTAACTGATTTTAGATTAGGTAAATTTTTGATTTTTTTTGAACCAAAAACAGAAAGGTTTGTAACATTCATCTTCCCTTCAAGCATTTTCAATGAACGAACACCATTGAATTTACTCTCAAGGTCAAAACCCTTCACCTGTGTTAATTCACCAAGAATTGAAAAGTCTTTAATAAGATGATCATTGAGTGATAATACCTTCAGGTTAGGTAATAATCTTAAGGGTTCTAAATCTGAAATCGGAGCACAAGAAATATTTAAAAACTCTAACTGTTCTAAATTTGAAATGGCATGTAAATCCCGTAAATGACAAGAATATAATGACAATGCTCTTAAATGTGTAAAGTCATTTAGAGGGTCAGGACTATCTAAATTTGATAGAGAAAGTACTGTGATTTCTTGTAATGATTGCCAATCAAAGTTTTCAGGTGTGAATGTCATATCATGATGATTTTTGTAAAAATCAATCAATGCATTTTGCCAAGCATCACTAAGGTCATTCCACCAATCTAAGTTTATTTGTTTCGGATACAT
>NZ_CP076130.1:0-5000 GCF_018736065.1 Flammeovirga kamogawensis | reverse complement strand
ATAAGTAACGATAAGGCAGGTGAGAAACCTGCCCGCCGATAGACCAAGGTTTCCTGGGCGACGCTAATCGTCCCAGGGTTAGCCGGGACCTAAGGGGATTGCCGAAGGGCATACTCGATGGATATCAGGTCAAAATTCCTGAGCATCCGATAATACTGATGGAGTGACGGAGTGATGCAGTATCTGCGTGCTGACGGAATAGCACGTTGAATAGTGTACCTATAGGGACTATAGTTAAATGCGTAGTCCTTGGGGAAACTAGACAGTACATAGCGACTACGGTCAATGTGATAACGATACGAAACGCTTCCGAGAAAACCTTCTAAGATTATATTATTGGATCCCGTACCCCAAACCGACACAGGTGGTTAGGATGAGTAATCCGAGGCGCTCGAGTGATTCATGGCTAAGGAACTAGGCAAATTAGCCCCGTAACTTCGGGAGAAGGGGCGCCTACTTACTTTGTAAGAGGCCGCAGCGAAGAAGTCCAGGCGACTGTTTAACAAAAACACATGGCTATGCGAACTCGAAAGATTCAGTATATAGCCTGACACCTGCCCGGTGCTGGAAGGTTAAGAGGGGGAGTTAGTTTTAGGACGAAGCTCTGAATTGAAGCCCCAGTAAACGGCGGCCGTAACTATAACGGTCCTAAGGTAGCGAAATTCCTTGTCGGGTAAGTTCCGACCTGCACGAATGGTGCAACGATCTGGACGCTGTCTCGGCCATGAGCTCGGTGAAATTGAAGTAGCGGTGAAGATGCCGCTTACCCGCAACGGGACGAAAAGACCCCATGAACCTTTACTGCAACTTAACGTTGGCCGTTGGCCAGGAATGTGTAGGATAGGCGGGAGACTATGAAGGAGTGTCGCCAGGCATTTTGGAGTCATTGTTGAAATACCGCCCTTTCCTGTTTGACGGTCTAACGAGTGTATACTCGGACATTGTTTGGTGGGTAGTTTGACTGGGGTGGTCGCCTCCAAAAGAGTAACGGAGGCTTTCCAAGGTTCCCTCACGACGGTCGGCAATCGTCGGAAGAGCGCAATGGCATAAGGGAGCCTGACTGCGAGAGAGACATTTCGAACAGGCACGAAAGTGGGACATAGTGATCCGGTGGTACCGCATGGAAGGGCCATCGCTCAAAGGATAAAAGGTACTCTGGGGATAACAGGCTGATCTCCCCCAAGAGCTCATATCGACGGGGAGGTTTGGCACCTCGATGTCGGCTCGTCACGTCCTGGGGCTGGAGAAGGTCCCAAGGGTTGGGCTGTTCGCCCATTAAAGTGGCACGCGAGCTGGGTTCAGAACGTCGTGAGACAGTTCGGTCTCTATCTGTTGCGGGCGTAGGAAATTTGAGAGGCTCTGACTTTAGTACGAGAGGACCGAGTTGGACACACCTCTGGCGTACCGGTTGTTCCGCCAGGAGCATCGCCGGGTACCTATGTGTGGAGCGGATAAGCGCTGAAAGCATCTAAGCGCGAAACCCACCTCGAGATGAGATTTCCATATAAGGGTTGTTATAGATGATGACGTTGATAGGCTTCAAGTGTACGTGTAGAGATACATTCAGCTGAGAAGTACTAATCGCCCAATAGCTTTTCTTTTACGGTTAGCACTCTAGAAATAGAGTGCTAGCAAAGTTTTTCCTTTTCACTGTCAAATAACTGATTTTTATTAGTTATTTTGAATTAGTGATTAGATTCGATAATCAAAGACATTAAGAAATTGATGGTGTCAATGACGTGGGTGTTCACCTCTTTCCATTCCGAACAGAGCAGTTAAGCCCCACAGTGCTGATGGTACTGGGTTAACCCCCGGGAGAGTAGGTCGACGCCACATTCATTAGATATAGAAGGTTAGTTAACACATGATGTTGACTAACCTTTTTTTGTGATTATACTTTTTTATGGAATAGTAGGTATAAAATGTTTATATTAAATAAGGATTTGCATTTAATGATACGCTATTACTCATTTCTTTACTATGATCACAACTTTTTACAATCAAAAAAATATAAAACTATTATTATTTGTTCTATTCTTAACTCAATTTATTTCATGTAAATCAAATAGAAGTATTTTAGCTATTGCAGAACAATCAAAGGATAACTGTTTTCAAGTTAATGAAGATGGAAAAGTAATTCATAATATGAATGATGTATTAGAAGATACATTTCTCACTAATAGATTTTCTGAAAACAGTTTGGTTATTGCACATGCATATGGTATTGTTGAAGACATTAGAGCATATAAAGAAATAGAACAAAAGATTGAGTTGTCAGGTATTAATAACGAACTCCTTTTACAAAAAGTCTACTACGAGAATAGGATTGATAAAAGGCTCGATTTTGCAGACTACGATATCCAAGATATCACTAACCGAATTAACTGCGAGACATTAAGATTATTTAGAATTCATTCTGATTTAGTAGATAGAGATAATAAAAGACAGAGTAAGTATACTAATGCAGCAATAATTGTTGGAACTGTATCAACTTTAGTAATTGCAGGTGTTTTATTTTCTAAGAATGAAACATTAAATGATAGTGATTTTAAAGATTGGGTTGGTGTTTTAGGAGGTGTAGCAGCTGCATATTTAGCAGTGAAATCTGCTAAAACAAAACAGAAAGTTTTATTAAATCACGAACTTAACATGATAAAATCTATTTGGGATAAGTCTAATGATCAAGGTTTATTTTCTAATGCAGTATGGTACTTATTAAACTCTCAATATTTTCTTGATCCAGAAGAAAGAGAATCCACCATGATTATTAATTTAATTACTAATCAGTGGAAATTAAAAAAACAGGAATTACATTTAGAAGGAGATGTATCAACAATAGGTATTTTGTTAGAAAAAGAAGGGCTTTATGATGCAGAAATGATTCAGGTTAGAATTTCATTATTAAGTGAAATAGAAAATGGTATTGATAAATTACATAGCTCATTATTTAAATTAACACAGGAGGTGAATTAATTGTATTTCAAATTAAATCCGTCTATTTTTTTATTGAATTATAGACGGATTTATGAATGTTATTTGATGCTTTCTAAACTTTCTTCTAATGTATCTTTCAAATCCACAATCATATCAAAACCAGACATTTTTACAATATCTTTAATAGTGTCATTGGCGTTACAAACAACAAATTTACCATTTACTTTTTGAACTTCTTTTGAAGCTGATAGAAAAATACGAAGTCCAGAACTACTCATATAAGTAACGTCCTTTAAATTAAGAATAACCTTAGAATGTCCTTCTTTAGTGATAAGTGTATTGATTTTCTCATCTAAAGAAGCGGAAGTGTTTGCATCTAAAAAGCCGATAACATTGATTACTGTTATACCGTCAATATTTTCTATTTTGTATTCCATGATAATTTATATTTTTTGAAGTAACCTTAAGCAGTTTTTATTATCAAACCGTTCATAGGAAAGCTCTTCAACTAAGTTTTTAATAATAAATATTCCCAATCCACCCACTTGGCGTTCATCAAGAGATAATGCAACATTTGGGTCCTCTTTTTCTAATGGATTAAAAGCAACTCCATTATCCATAATTTTAATGCAAATTTCAGTGCTATCAACTTTTAAGGAAACACTAATTAGTGGAGTAGCTGTATTTGTAAAAGAATAATTAATGGCATTACTTAAGATTTCGTCTAAAATAATTTGTGTTTTATGGAGTGCTTTGGTAGGTACGTTTTTTTGTAAAAGGTATTTTTCAACCTTTTGAGTTAGTATTAATTTTTCATCAAATGAATTAGAGATAGAGAACGTACCTTCTTGATTGTCATTAGATTGATGGTATTGAATACTAAGAACTGTAATGTCATCTGCTTGTTCTGATCCCAATTCAAATTCTTCAATGTCTTTAATAACAATATCATTAATCTCCTTAACATTCTTATTAGTAACGGTAGTAAGTAAAGAAGTAAGTCTTTCATCAGAGTACAATTGATGCAATTGATTTTGCGCTTCTGTTACACCGTCTGTATAAGCAAAGACAATATCTGATGGACTTAATTGAATACTTTTTTCTTTATAACTGAACCCTTCTAAAGCACCTACTACAGGACCGTGTAACTCCTCTAATCGTTGCATATTTTCGTTATTAATAATATAAGAAGGATTGTGCCCGGCATTGGTATAGGTTAGTACTCCTGTTTCTAGATCTAATAATGCTAGAAAAACAGTAATAAACATGTTATTTTTATTGTCTTTAGCTATCTCACTATTTACATGTGAAACAATTTCACTTGTAGACGTTTCGTTTATTGCACTACTTCGTAACAATGATTTTGTTTGGGCCATTAATAATGCAGCAGGAACACCTTTTCCAGATACATCACCAACAACAAAATAAAAATATTTATCATTTATAAACTGAAAATCATAGAAATCTCCACCTACTTCTCTTGCAGGAACAAGTATACCATGAACATCAATAAAACTATTAGAAGGGAAATCTGTAGGTACCATACTTAGTTGAATATTTCTACCAACTATAAGTTCCCCTTGCATTCTTGCCTTACTATCATTAGCCTTTTTTAGGTCGGCAAGAGAGGCTTCTAAATCATTATTTTTTGATTGTACTTCTTCCAATAATTCATCTCTTGATTTTTCATTATAAACATTCAGTGCCAGTTTAAAATCCCTTGCTGAAAATTCTTGTTCTACAGTAATCAGATAATGATTTTCAATTTTCTCTATTGTAAGAAAATGAACATAAAGTGATGGAGGAGGAAGTGTAAATGTTTTTGTATTATCTTCTACAAGAAGCTGGATTTTTTTTCCAAGTTCTTGATAAATAATTACATTAGTATGAATACGAAGTTGATGTTTAAGAGTGATGAGCTCCTTTAAAAAAGAGGATATAATAGAAGCTACCTTAACAGATAAAGTATTATCATTAGTAAGTATTCTTAAAGATTTAAATACTCTTTGACGGTAATTAATGACATCAATCTCTTTGTTGATATGTTTGGTTTTTATACTAATCAT
>NZ_CP076129.1:1537500-1613666 GCF_018736065.1 Flammeovirga kamogawensis | reverse complement strand
AATGTTTTAGTAACGATGTTTCTTTGAATAGGTAACGATGTTTTATTTTAACATGTTGTAAACATTTAACCTTGTTAACTTTAATACATGTATGGTGAAATTGTGCCTCTTTAAACTAATGTAGTTATGAGTTTTACAACACGTTGTAAGACAAGGGTAAGATGTGGTGTAAACAACAGTTACCTAGATATAAAGGGAGTACATTGCTGTATAAAAGGTCTATTTTTTTGATTGATAGTAAAACAAAATGATATAATTTAACCTTCAAAATATTAGGCTAGAAATTTATCAATTATAGAATTATCAATATCATAAACCCTCAATCTAATGTTATTCCTTAATAAGTATCTGATATTAATTCTTCGTACGGTAGATTTTGTCGTGCTAGTCTAGGATAAGCAGGGAAACCATTAAACTCTAATGTCGATCAAAATACTACTTACCTGAATAGATTTTTAGTAGACTTAAATAAGGGAGTCCAAAAAGGAGAGCAGCTACGTATAACTTATAGTTATATCATATAGCTATTTATTGTTTAAACTCTAACATAAATAAAATACATTTGTATATATCAAGTTTAGAAAAATAAAATATATACAGATATGAAAAAATATATACTTCCATTATTGTTTATCTTATTAAGTATAACTTTTACAAACGCTCAAGATAGTACCTCGGTAGAAAATATTGAAGAGATGGTAGATGCAAGTAACCCTTTAAGTAAAGGATTAAATGTGTATCAGATTGGTAGGTTTAAACCAAATCAAGTAGAGATGCAAAATATAGTAAATTATACTACCTCGAAATGGTTTATTAGAGCAGCTGTAGATTATACAAAACCTTATGATGCAGATGTAAGCTATGGTTCATCGAGTTTTATGGTATCTAGATTAATTGAATTTGGGAAAAATAATGAAGATTGGAAAATTCAGACTGGTTTTGGTGCTATTGTTTCTCATTCTGCTACAAATGGCATCACTGCAGGAGTTAACTTTGTAGGTGTTCAATTGTCTAAAAAATGGAAATTTGTAGAGCTTTTAACCTACCAATTTAATGGAACTATAGAAGCACAATATGGGGCCTACTACAAATTTACAAACAATGGTTTATGGGAAGTGAGAACACACCCTAGAATGTTATTTAATACACAAACTGGGGTAAATGAGATTCCCGTAGGTATTGGTTTAGGTAGAACAGTAAAATCTAAATCATTTACTGCTTACATCTACTGTGAGCCTGAATATGATTTAGCAAATAACTGTTACTTAATATACTCTGGTGTGAAATTTATTTTCTAATTAAATAATTAACGCTACTTGAAACAGAAAAGCTGCCCATATTGAAAACATGGACAGCTTTAATTTTATTTTTTGAATAATTGACTTAATCTATGAAGTCCATAATAAATAACTGGTGTAAAGAAAATTGATAACAATGTAGAAGATAACATTCCTCCAAATACTGTTGCTCCTAATGCATGTCTTGAATTTGCACCAGCTCCTGTTGCAATAACTAATGGATAAACACCTAAAATAAAGGCAAATGAGGTCATTAATATAGGTCTAAATCTTAAAACTGCAGCATTAATAATTGCTTCCTTAAGTGCTAGACCTTTTGTTAAATTCTCTCTAGCAAACTCTACAATTAAAATGGCATTTTTAGAAGATAACGCAACTAGTAATACTACACCTATCTGCATATAAATACTATTTAACTGTCCTTTGTAAGCTACAAACAATACTGCTCCAAATATTGCCATTGGTACTGCTAAGATTACAGCAAAGGGATCTAACCAAGATTCGTACTGTGCTGCCAATACTAAATAAACCAACAAGATTGCCATTCCAAAGATAAAAATGGTATTGGACCCCGCTTTTATTTCTTGATAAGCCATACCAGTCCATTCAGCATCCATTGTTATATCTAAGTCTTCCTTTACCCATTTGTTCAGCTCTTTAATACCTGCTCCAGAACTGTACATTGGACCAACTTGAGCAATGATATTACTAGCATTAAACATGTTGTATCTTGTTACTATCTGAGGTGAGAAAGAATAATTAGAACTAACAATGTTATCTAAAGAAACTAGTTGTCCTTTTGCATTCTTAATCTTGATTTTATAAACATCAGCAAGTACTTTTCTATACTCTTTTTCACCTTGAACATTAACTTGAAATGTTCTACCCCATTTAGAGAAATCATTTACATATTGAGATCCAGTAACTGAATTTAAAGCTGTGTATATTTCATTCAAAGGAATATCATACATCATGGCTTTCTGTGCATCAACAAATAAAGTTACATTAGGTATATTCGCTCTAAATGTTGCATTTGCACCTTTAAATATTTTAGATGATTTAATTTTAGAAGAGAATTTTTCAGTGAATTTCTGTAATCTGTCAAACTGATCACCTTGTTTATCTTGTAAAACCAATTGTATACCTCCAGAAGCACCCAAACCATTAATGGCAGGAGGAACAAAAGAAAAGATTACAGCCTCATCAATTTCATAAGCTTTTTTATTAATCTCATTTAAAATTACAAGTAGATTTCTACCTTTTTTAAGGCGCGTATCCCAATCTTCAAAACGAATAAATATTGTCAATTGATTGGATGCCGTCGCACCATCAATAATAGAATATCCATTAATAGAAATCCAATCATCTACACCGTCTACTGTTCCAAAAAGGCTATCAAGTTTTGTAGCAACTTCGTTTGTTCTAGATAATGTAGAGGCATCTGGTAACTGTGCTGAAACTAACATATACCCTTGATCTTCATTTGGAATAAACGTAGCTGGCAAAATTGAATAACCAACAAACGACAAACCTGAAATAAGTAAATACAAAAAGATGAAAATAAACATTTTACGTAATGTAAACGCAACTCCTTTATGGTATTTATTTGTTATATAATCGTATCCTTTATTAAAATAGACAAATATAAAGAACTTAGAAGGCACCTCTTTTCTTAAAATCAAAGAACACAATGCAGGTGTTAAAGTAAGTGCATTTAAAGCACTAAATAATGTTGAAAAAGCAATTGTTAAAGCAAATTGTTTGTACAACTCTCCTGTTATTCCAGACATCATTGCTGCAGGAATAAACACAGACATAAGTACTAATGTTGTTGCTACAATAGGACCAGTTACCTCTTGCATTGCCTTTATAGCAGCTTCTTTGGGTGACAATCCTTCTTCTAAATACCTACTTGTATTTTCTACTACTACAATAGCATCATCTACCACAATACCAATTGCAAGCACAATACCGAAAAGAGTAAGAATATTAATGGAGAAACCAAACGCTGCCATTGCTGCAAAGGCGCCAATTAATGCCACAGGAATAGTTACAGAAGGAATTATTGTTGCTCTCCAACTTTGGAGAAACATATACATTACCACAAAAACTAAAAATACTGCAATCAATAATGTTTCAATAACTTCTTTAATAGATGCCGTTACATAATCTGTCGTATCAATTGTAATATGATAATCCATTCCCTCTGGAAAGGATTCTTTTAATTCATCTAATTTAGCTCTTACTGCATTCGATACATCCAAGGCATTAGAATTAGGTAATTGATATACACCAATACCTCCTGCTAATTTCCCTTTAGATTTAAAAGACATTGTATATTTCTCACTTCCTAAATTGATTTCTGCAACATCTTTAAGGTAAACCGTTCCTCCTTCTGGAGTTGTATTCACTATAATGTTCTCAAAATCTGCAACGTCTTTTAATCTACCTGGATAAACATTAATAGCATATGTAGAAACTTGTTTTTGCAAACCAGGTGATTGTCCAATATGCCCTGCCGAAGTTTCTTGATTCTGATTCTGAATTGCAGTTACAACGTCAGAAGGAGACATTCCATGATCTTCTAAAGCATCTGGGTTTAGCCAAACACGAATACTGTAATCTCCTACTCCAAAAATTGTTACATCGCCTACTCCTTCAATTCTTCTTAATTCATCAGCAATATAAGCATCAGCATAATTTGCTAAAAAAGTAGAATCTAAATGTGCACCATCTTTGGCATAAATACTACCAAGAATTACCATATTTGTAGACTTCTTTTGAGTAGTTACACCCAATTTCTGTACAATAGAAGGTAATTGTGGCAATGCCTGAGATACTTTATTTTCTACTAAAACAGTTGCAATATTTACATCTGTTCCTACCTCAAAAGTGATTGTAAGCGAATAAATACCATCATTATTACTAGTAGAAGACATATATATCATCCCTTCTACTCCATTAATTGCTTCTTCTAAAGGAGCACCAACAGATTGTGCAATCGTTGTTGCATCTGCTCCAGGATACATACCCGTTACAGTTACAGTAGGTGGAGTAATTTGCGGATATTGTGAGATTGGTAACATTGACATTGATATGCCACCAACGATTACAATAAAAATTGCAAGTACTGCAGCAAATATTGGTCGATTGATAAAAAAGCGAGAGATCATGATGCTGACAATTTTAGATGAATAGTGAAAATTGGTAGTTGTTAAATGCTATTGTGCAATTGCATGTACTTTAATTCCTACTCTAGCACGCTGAATGCCTGAAACAATAAGATTATCATCTAACTCAACTCCAGAAGTTACAATTACGTTTTCCCCTACTTGAGTACCTAATTTAATTCTATGCTGTTCTACAGTATCTTGAGCTACAGTATATACATATGGCCCTACTTGGTCTCTTTCTACAGCTACTTGTGGTATTAAAAGAACATCTTCTTTAGCACGTTTGGCTAATTTCACACGAACATAAGTACCATCAACTAAAACTTTATCATTGTTCTTTACTTGAGCTTTAAGTGTTATTGAACCAGAATTTAGATCAACCTTAGGATCATGGTAAATTACTTTTCCTTCTGATAACAATGTTTTATTATCATCAGCCATTACAGTAATTGGCAAGTCAGTAACATTTTCTTTGCTTCTTATAATTGAATAATATTTGGCTGCAGGAATTGTAAAGTAAATATTCATAAGATGGCTATCAACTATATAAGCTAATTGAACTCCTGAATTACCTGTTACTATATTGCCATTATCAACATAATAATCTGAAATTACTCCACTTATTGGTGCAGTAATTTTAGTATAAGAATACTGTGTCGTTGCCACCTCTAATTGTGAGTTTGCATTTGCTAACATCGCCTTCGATTCATCGACTTTAGCTTTTGATTCTAAATATTGCAATTCAGAAACTGCACTTGTTTTTACTAATTTTTTGTAAGATTTGTACGTGGCTTCTTTTACTGCCACGTCTGCTTTTGCTCTTTCAACAGAAGCTTCTGCTTTATGTAATTGACTTAAATAAGGTTCTTTTTCTAGCTGAAATAAAAGCTGACCTTTTTTTACATATTGTCCTGGTACAAAATATCTATTTTTTAATTCACCAGTTACACGTGGTACAATACTTACTTTATTTAATGCTTCTGTATACCCTGTGTAAGTATCAAAAATATTTACCTGCTCTTTCTTAGGGTGTCCAACTTTTACGGTTGGTACCTCTGGTGCTTGGTACATATCTGGTTTCTTATAGCAAGAAGTAAATAAAAATGCCATTAGAAGTGGTAGAAAATAGAGAACTTTCATTGTGATAAAAATTAATGTTTTAATATAGGTAATATTGTTACCTTGATATTAATACGCCATATCGGTAACAACGTTGTACAATTGTTTCTATTTTTGTTTAATAAAGTTAAATAGAAACACAACGCTCATATATATCACTGATTTAATGGTTATTACATAATAAGTTATATTTGTAATCATTTCAAATCTTTACCACTTGGGAAAACAATATAATAGCTATTTTCCTACATTTTGGTTAGTTAATTAGAATAAGTCATTTAGTTTTTGATTGGAGTCGTTTTAGCTCTCAACAGTACAGTTTCTATAAATTCGAGATTGCATTTTCCATCAATATAAAATGGAGTTTTTGAGCATCTTCTCTTTTAATATTCTTTAGGTCAATAATAACCTCCTCTTTATCTTTTTTTGTAAGGATTAACTTGTCTTTTTTTAAAACTGATGATAGTACATCAGAAAATGTAATATTTAGGGCCTTTTTAGCATTTACTTTAATTACAATATAGTTTTTGTTCCACTCTACATAATGTTTAAACCAAAGAATTTTACTTTGGTAAAGCATTGCTAGAAAAAAACCGAAAACAATAATTGGTTTACTTAGCTCTTTGGTAGGTAAGTCTAAAGTACCTAATAAAACTATTATAAAAATTAAAATAGCCACAGAATGGCGTATCCATTTTGATATTTTTAAAATCTTAATCGATTCCATATTTACTTGCTATAGTTCTTATACTCTAAATGTAGTTATTAATCAAATACTAAGAATAAACGTAATAATAAAGTTCACAAAATAAAAAAGGCTGATAGAATTTACGTTCTATCAGCCTTTATTTATATCAAAATGTCTCGTCCTGAATTAGTGTTACACAAAACGTAACATTATGAATGAAGATCAAGAATATCAGTACACTAAACGTACACAAAAAGATTACAGCTACTCTTTTAAATTACAAGTTGTAGATGAAGTGGAACGAGGGGAAATAGGTATAACGGCAGCAAGACTTAAATATGGAATACAAGGTCATGGTACCATCCGTACTTGGATAAGAAAGTATGGTAATTTAGATTGGGATAATAAATCTGATTTAAAAATGGGAAAGACACCAGAACAAAAATTATTGGAGCTAGAACAAAAGGTTCTATTATTAGAGAAGCAAAAAGCTTCTTTAGAAAAACAACTCTACGTAACAGATAAAAAAGCAATTTTCTTTGATATGATGATCGATATTGCTGAGGATGAGTTTAATATTCCTATTAGAAAAAAGTCTTTACCCAAGCAGTTGACCAATTCAAAAAAGAAGAAAAAATAGGAGTCAAACCGACTTGTGAATTGCTTGGGTTAAATCGACAAATTTATTATCGTTCGAAAAGGAAAGTAAAAAAGAATAATAGTATTGCATCTAAAGTAGTAGACTTAGTGAAAAGAATTCGTTTGAAGCAAACTAAAATAGGGACAAGGAAATTATATCAATTACTTCTTCCTGAATTGCAATTACTAAATGTAGGTAGAGATAAGCTTTTTGATATCATGAGGGCTAATCGACTCGATATCAAGCCTAAAAAACAATATCATGTCACTACAAATTCTCATCACAGGTTTAAAAAGCATAAAAACCTTATTGAGCATTTGGAAATAAATAGACCTGAACAAGTATTAGTTTCTGATATAACTTACATAGGTGAGCGAAGTAACCCAATGTATCTATCCTTAGTAACAGATGCCTATTCTAAGAAAATAATGGGGTTAAATGTATCAGATAGTTTGAATGCAAATGGAGCTATTGCAGCATTAAAAGAAGCACTGAAAAATAGAAACTATGTTGATTTACCAATGATACACCATTCAGATAGAGGATTACAATATTGTAGTCACGAGTATCAACGACATCTTCAGGAAAATAAAGTATTGTGCTCGATGACGGAATCTTACGATCCTTATCAAAATGCGGTAGCAGAAAGAATAAACGGAATTCTTAAGCAAGAATTTATTTTAGGAATAAAAATTAATGATCTCGATTTAATGAATAAATTTATTAGAGAATCTGTATATATTTACAATAATGAAAGGCCTCATTGGAGTAATTATATGAAGACACCTGTTGAGATGCATCAGCAAAGTGAAATAAAAATGAGAACTTATAAAAGTAAAAATAGCACCGAGCTTACACCCGATGCTATCAATATATAATAGTCTAAATCTGTAACGCTATGGACGGACTAGACAAAAGATTAAAATTAATCTTGTCCTAAACGATATTTAGAAACATCCATACCGAATGTTAAATCTCTTTCAGATAATAACTCCTCTAACTCAGTAAGTGTTTTCTTACCAAAGTTACGGAATTTCATTAGGTCACGAATTTCAAGAGAAACTAAATCACCTAAAGTTTTTACTTCACCTGCTTTTAAAGAGTTGTAAGCACGAACTGAAAGCTCAAGGTCAGCAATAGAAGTTTCAAGGATTGCACGTCTCTTGATTTCTACAGGATCTAATTCTTCAGGAGTCTCACGTTTTTGCATCTCAAAAGTGATGTCTTTATCCGTGATTTGTGCAAAATGCTGAATCAAAATGTTTGCAGCACCTTGTAACGCTTCCTGAGGATCTACAGAACCATCAGTTTCAATTGTAATTACAAGTTTTTCGTAGTCAGTACGTTGCTCTACACGTGTATTTTCAACATGGTATTCCACGTTTTTGATTGGTGTGAATACAGCATCAATTGGTGTATATCCAACTGCATCTGTAGTATCACTTACTAACTGATCTTTTGATGATAAATAACCTCTACCAGCATGAACAGTTAATTCAATATTTAAGCTATTAGCACCATCTAAGTTACAGATTACTAAATCTGGGTTTAAGATTGTATACTCATCAGTAAATTGCGCTACATCACCTGCAGTAAGTTGAGTTTTACCACTGAAATCAACACTAATTTTTTGTGAAGGCTCCTCAATATTAGCAGCTTTTTTAATACGAATCTGCTTAAGATTAAGAATAATTTCAGATACCTCTTCTACTACTCCATTAATTTTTGATGATTCTTGAACGACATTAGGAAATTTAACTCCTACTACCGCGTATCCTTCTAGAGATGAAAGTAATATTCGTCTGAAAGAGTTACCGATAGTTGCACCGAAACCTCTTTCAAGTGGTTTGAATTCAAAAAGACCCTTATTTGTGTTATCGGTCTTTTCCATTACTACTTTATCTGGCTTTTGGAAAGATAGTACTGACATATTATTATTCTACTTTGAAATTATTTTCTTCAAAAATTAATTACTCTTAAATCTCCATCTTGCTCCATATCCAGGTGATAAAAATACGTTTTATACGTAATTCTATTTATTGACCCAAACACAATAAAGGAGTTTAATTTCAATTAACGCGTAAATTACCTAAAATGAACTCAGAAATAAAAACTTTTGTATAAGGTTTTAAGAGAATACTTGTAAATCTTTTTAAATTTTTCCATTTAATTGGATATAAGGCTCAAAATATCTCGAATATTCCCTGTATAGCATTAATTCAATTTGTAATCATTAAAATAATACCTTTTAAAGTTCTTGAATCTACAGACAAAAGAAATAAGGTAATTTGAACTATTTAATGCATCAATAAAAATAAAAGGTTGACGGATTATCAATCCATCAACCTTCTTCTATCCATTACACTATTGAGAAATTACTTTGCGTAAATTTCATCAATCTGTTGTTTATATCTCTCACTAATTGCCTTTCTTTTTAATTTTAGAGTTGGTGTCATCTCACCGCTCTCAATAGAAAATTCATTAGGCAATAAAGTAAACTTCTTTATTTTTTCAAATTTAGCAAGATCATGCTGTAAAAGTTCTACTCTTTTCTCATACATTTTTACAATGTCTTTATTCAAGATTAGATCTTCTCTATTGGTAAAACTAATACCATTTTCTTCTGCATATTCTTCTAAATTAATAAAAGTAGGTACTATTAGGGCTGAAACGAAGTTACGACCATCTGCTATAATAGCTATTTGCTCTACAAAATGATCTTTACCTACTTTCCCTTCCACTACTTGAGGAGCAATATATTTACCATTAGATGTTTTCATAAGTTCTTTAATTCTGTCAGTAATCATTAAGTTACCTTCAGCATCAAATTCACCGGCATCACCAGTTCTAAAGAAACCATCTTCTGTAAATACTTTGGCTGTTTCTTCAGGGTTGTTATAATACCCTTTCATAACAACTTTACTTTTTACAAGAATTTCATTACTCTCACCAATTTTAACTTCCACTCCTTCTAATGGCGTACCAATAGAATCTGGATTAAACGGCTGATTAATATGCCATGCAGTTACTGTTGCACACGTTTCAGTTAAACCGTAACCTAAAATTACAGGAATGCCAATTGCATGGAAAAATTTGCCAATTTCAGGATCTAATTTTGCTCCACCAGCAGGCATAAATTTAATATTACCTCCTAATAATTTCTGGAATTTACTTAAGATCAATTTATTGGCAATACCATATTTAAATTTATCTAAAGCAGATAATTGTTTATTAGAATTTCTTAATTCAAAACATCTTTTACCTACATTTACAGCCCAATTAAAAATTGCTTTTTTAGTAGGAGATGCTTTTGCTACTTTCTCATGAACAGTAGAATATATTTTTTCATAAAAACGAGGTACTGCACACATTACATCAGGAGATGTTTCTAATAATGCTTCCTTAATTAGCGTTGTATCTTCTAGGTAATAATTGATGGCACCTCTATACAATACATAAGTTGACCAAGCTCTTTCAAAAACATGTGATAATGGTAAGAAACTAAGATTGGTATATGTATCATTAAATTCGATTAACGCCAGGTGAGCTTCAAATTGAGAAACAAAGTTGGTGTAATCCATCATTACTCCTTTTGGTACACCAGTAGTACCTGAAGTATAAATCAGCGTCATTAAATCATTTAAATCTGCTTCTTCTACTCTTTTCTCAATTTCTATATATTGATCTTTTGATCCTTTAGAAATAAACTCTTCCCAAAGTAATCCTTTTTTGTGCCCTCTCCTATGAATACTATTTTTCATAGTTACTACATATTGTAAAGAAGGACAATCTTCAGCTACTTCTATAATGTTATCGTATTGCTCTTGATCTCCAACAAACATTATTTTAATACCAGCGTCATTAATAATATAAGCTGCTTGTTTTGCTGTACTCGTTGCATAAATAGAAACACTAACAGCTCTAATTTGTTGAGCAGCAAAATCTGTAATTGTCCAGTTTGGCATATTTTGAGCATATATACCAATTTTATCCTGTACGCCAATTCCAGAAGCAAGCATCCCTAAAGAAACACTGTCTATTTCTTTTGCAAAATCGGTCCAAGAAATCCCTTCCCATATTCCATCTGCAACTCTGTAACGAACTGCATCTCTATCTTTATATTTATTTGCTTGAGATCGAATAGTATGTACTAAATGTGTAGTAGACCCTGACATTATTAATTTCTTTGATGATTATGTTTTTTGATATATTTTATCAAAATATGTGTTTTACATAGGTTAATTGCGTTACCATTGTATAACGGTATCACAACACTAGTTTAGATCAGAATGTGACAGCTAGAAAGCTAAATTTTCTTAATTATATTCAAATGAATCTAAATAGCCCTCGAAGATGTATAAAAATATTCTATCATCAAATAGTTTTTGATAGAAAATATGGGCATTGCATAACAATGTAAAAATGTCAACCACTACATAAAAAGAAAAGCACAGACAATATTCCTCCTCTATTAAAAGGTAAAATATCGTCTATGCTCTTAAACATTGAGTTTATTGTTTTTAATTTCTACTCATCGTCTTCATCATCTTCAAAATCACTACTTGAGAAATTCATCATTCCTGAAAGTAAATCTGAGAAGCTTGTTTTTGCAACAAGTTGGTGCTTACTTAATTGGCTAAATTCTGCCAACCCATGTAAAACAAATTCCATTCTATAATAAATTTCATCTTCTGTTAAACCTTCGTGTAATTTTTCTACACAAGCTCGTAATGTAGGAACACTGTTTAATGTGTCTTGGTATTGAGAATGGGTCATGTCATTCAAAATATCAATACTGTTACCTTCTCCAAACCATTCTATAATGTATTTATATGGATTATCTTCTAATTTCCTCACCTTTTCGGGAGATGGAAAGAACCCTAAAAATTGCTTTCTAATTGCTTTGCTTAAAAGTGATTGTGCAACTTCCCCTGCACCTTCCTGTTCACCCTCATAAACAAGTTCAATTTTTCCTGTAATTGCAGGAATCGTTCCCACTAAATCTGCTACTCGAATATACGTTTTATCTTCTGAGTTAAGTAATATTCTAAGTTCAGCAGCAGAATACAGATTTTCCATTGATGATATAGTAAGACGTGCTGACACTCCACTTTTTTCATCAACAAATTCACTTTCTCTAGCTTCAAAAGCAATTTGTTCAATCAAATTACATGAGATGTCATTCATGGTTATTTTCTCTAACTGAGCAGGCTTTATGTTCGCTTCTTGTGAGGTGATTTTTTTTGCAATCTGTAAATCTTTAGGGTAGTGTGTTATAATTTGAGTTTCAATTCTATCTTTCAGTGGTGTTACAATACTTCCTCTGTTTGTGTAATCCTCTGGGTTTGCTGTAAACACAAACTGTATATCTAAAGGTAAACGAATTTTGAAACCTCTAATTTGGATATCACCTTCTTGCAAAATATTGAACAAAGCTACTTGTATTCTAGGTTGTAAATCTGGTAGCTCATTTATAACAAATAACCCTCTGTGAGATCTTGGTACCAATCCATAATGAATCACTCTTTCATCAGAATAACTTAACTTATCTGTGGCAGCTTTAATTGGATCAATGTCTCCTATAAGATCGGCAACAGAAACATCTGGGGTAGCTAATTTTTCGGTATATCTATCTTCTCTTTTCCACCAGAAAATTGGTGTGTTATCACCTAATTTTTCAATTTTTTCTTTAGCAGTATAAGACAAAGGTTGTAAAGGATCATCATTTAATTCACTTCCTTCAACTACAGGAATTACATCATCTAAAAGATGAATCATTAAACGTGCAATTCTTGTTTTTGCTTGTCCTCTTAAACCTAAAAGATTAATATTGTGCATAGATAAAATTCCACGCTCTAATTCTGGTATTACAGTATCTTCGTATCCCCAAATTGCTGTAAAAGGATTTTCTTTATTTTGTAACTTTTGAATAAGGTTCTCTCTTAATTCTTCTTTAACAGTTCTTGATTGATAGCCTGCACTTTTTAATGCTCCGAGTGTTGTTATTTTCAGCTTATCTTCTAATGAAAGTTCTTGATATTTCTTCATGGTATATATTTAATTACATTCTTTTTTTCTTGTTTCTACTATAGTCTTCAAAAATCATATCGCCCAATCCCTTTAGTCCAGAATAATAAGCGTTACCATTATTTGCTTCTGTAAATTCATGTATAAATTCTTTGAGATAAGGATCTGACGCAATCATGAAAGTAGTAATAGGAATACGCAACCTTCTTGCCTGAGAGGCTAAGGTTAGGCATTTATTGACAATTTTACGATCTAAACCAAAACTATTTTTATAATATCCACCTGCTTCTTTTAAACAAGATGGTTTACCATCGGTAATCATAAAAATTTGTTTATTGGTTGTCTTTCTTCTTCTTAAAAGATCCATTGCTAACTCTAAACCAGCAACTGTATTTGTATGGTATGGTCCTACTTGCAAATAAGGTAAATCTTTAATTTTTATCTGCCATGCATCATTCCCAAAAACAATTATATCAAGAGTATCTTTCTTGTACTTTCGTTTAATCATTTCAGCCAGAGCCATAGCTACTTTTTTTGCCGGTGTAATTCTGTCTTCACCATATAAAATCATCGAATGTGAGATGTCGATCATAAGCACTGTAGATGTTTGTGTTTTATGTTCTTTCTCAACCACTTCTAAATCATTTTCATTGATCGAAAAATTATCAATCCCATGATTAATTTGGGCATTCCTAATCGAATCTGTCATAGATATTTGGCCTAGAGCATCACCAAACTGAAATGGTCTTCTATCAGAAGTCGTCTCATCTCCTTGGTTTCCTGTTAAAGGTGTTTTATGATCTCCTTTCTGTCCTTTTTTTAATTTACCAAAGATCTCTTCTAATGCAGATTGTCTTATTTTTTGTTCACTTTTGGCTGTAATTGTAAACTCTCCTTGTGTATTTAAATCTTCTTTTATAAAACCCTTATCTTTTAAGTCTTTATAAAAATCTCCCATTCCATAGGTATTATCTGTTAGCGTATATTGTCTGTCTAAATTGTTAAGCCAATTCATTGTTTCAGACACATCGCCTCCAGTAATATTTATGAGTTCTAAGAACATTTTAAGAAGTTCTGAAAATTTATCTCCTTCTTTCGCTTCAGGAGGTATATATTCTGTAAATCGGTACCCTTTCATAATGTGTTGTTTTGAGAATAATAACTATTTAGATGAAAATTTGTTCTAACAAATTAAGAAAGAATTTAGTCATATTTTTCCACAAGGGTATGCTTTCTTCAAATTTTTTAATAGTCATGCCTTTTTAATATTGATATAATAAAATACTTTATCTGTTTTAAAAGTCTAGTACTCTTTTTGCAGTTAGGTTCAATAGAAGCAAACACAACACATAAAATAACACTACACTAAAATGAAATACTTACTGACAACTATTGTACTTCTATATTCTCTAAACAATATATTTGGTCAAGACTTGACCGTAAATAGTACAAGTGAACTTGATTTTAAATTATCATCTCATCTATTATTTAAATCTTTAAATGAGAAAGAAAAAGATAGATTTTGTCATGCATTACTTATTCTTAATAGTAATTATGATAATCCTATTTATGAATCAGAATGGTACACATCAATAGACGGAATGAGTTATGAGGATATATTTTTGAAATCTTTATTAGTTTCCTCTGATCAAAGGAAAATGGATAAGCAACAGATCAATAGTTACATAGAAGAACTAAGTTATAGAAAAAATAATGCACCTGATTTTAATGCAATGTTTTCCTTTTCAAAAGAAAAAAGTATTGGATATTTTGAAAACTTATCTGATATAAACATCAATACTATTTCAATCGCTATAACAGACTCCTCTAGTGAATATCAAATAATTGAGTATAAACTAAAGCAAACTATATCTAAAGGAAAGAAAACACAAATTGAATTACCAGCGAATCAACTGATGAATGCACGTGTAATTCGAATTGAAAACACCTTAGAAAATAAAAAAATTGATGCTTTTGAATATAATGAAATTCAAAAACATCAATTTAATTTCTTAAAGAATAGTCTTCTTGACGAAGAACAAAATCATATTGAATAGAACTTTTTTCTATTAATCAAATACTACAAATGAATTACTATCACTTGAGGTATTCTCTTTTTTAGCACTTTCTGCAAAAGAGCCATCTAAATCTTTTTGATTTCCATAATTTTGAGACTGATTTGTTGGGAAAATATCAAAAACTTCATGAACAATCTCAGAATCTGTCTGACTCTTAATAAAGATGGTCACTTCTTTATCAACATTGTCTACATAAGGACTTGTACATGCAAGCACAAATAATGTAAAACCAGCTAATAAAAATGTTGTAGCTATATAATTTGTTTTATGCTCAGAAAAATAAGAAAGTACAAAACCTCCTAATAAAACAATAATAGCTACCAACATAACCCAATTAGAGTGGAAAGTAGAAGCCGAGATTCTAGAATCAATTAAATTTAGATAACCATATTCAGTCTCTAAAAATTTAACGTCTTCTGATGACAACTGTTGAATAGGATATTCGAATATTGATCCATCAACTTGTTCTAAAATAACATTTGCATCTTTTACTAAAATAAGTTGAGCATCAGCAATTTCATTATGCTGTTGATCGTTCCAAACATGGTAATATGCATTTTCTGTAGATGCATAACCTAATGAGGATACAAAGAATGTAACGAAGAGTATCAGATAGTTTTTCATTTAATTTGTATAGCAAGCTTAATATGTACGGGTATTTATTATTAAGTTACAAACTTGAGAAGTTTCTACAAAATAAAAAACAGTAATGTAAGAAAATTACAAGATTTCATAAATAAAACACCAAATTAAGCAATAAAACTACTTATAACAGGAATTAAAGTACAAATTAAGAGTGCAACCGATTGATAATGGAATTGATGAATGGTTAAACCAGTAAGGAATAATAATCCATTCTCTGAAGATGAGGAAATACTTCCTGTAGAAAAGTTCGTAGTATAATCTACTATAACTTCGTTCTGATCTTTAATTTGCCATTTGTTACCTATGAGGCTTTTATATGACCAAGTATAGCGTTTATCATTTATTACAATAGAAGCTTTATTCTTTAAAAGATTCCATTTTATCTCCCCTATTTTCTTATACTCATCAGTACAAATTTTCACCTTTGTTGTATTCCAGATAGAAGTATATTTAAAAATAAACTTTTGTCCTTTCCATGATCCTAAAATGGTATTAAGCCATTTTTTTTCATCAAGTGTGGAGATTAACTTTTTATTTTGGAATAATGAAAATGAATTGTGTAATAATTGATTTTCGCAGTGGAGTTGCATACTTATTCTATTAGTTGTGGTATTGGTTTGTTGACTTAATTTATTAAATATTTATGAGATATAAAAAAGAAGATATAATTAAAAAAATTTTAACATTGTACTAATCAATGTTTTACACATACATTGTAAGATACTTATTGGAAATATTACAAGTCAGATTAATGATTTAAAACTATAAATCATGTTTACACTCTAATTGCTAGTTATTGTATTATTGAAAGAAAAAATTAATTAAAAATTACTGCATACGCATTCAATGAAGTTGCTATACACAACCATATTATATAAGGAGCAATAAGTAAAGTTAACCATCTCATTTCTGTCTGATATTTAAAAATAAAAAACATCACACACATTGAAAGTAATACAATTACAATTAAGCCAAGAAACATATAATGAAAATAGAAAAAAACAGGGTTCCATAATACATTTAAAAGGAAGGCAGAACCAAACGCAATCATAAATACATTCTTATCAAGAACCTTATTCCATAAAGCACCTAAATAAACCGAAAATAATAGCATTATAGTTGACCATGCAAAACCAAAAACCCACCCTGGAGGAGTCCATGGAGCTTTATTTAAAGTTTGATACCATTCTGAAGGAACACCTTTACCCGTAAAAAAACCTCCTATTCCAAGACCTAAAAAATTAATTAACAAGAAAATAATAATACGAATAACCATAGCTTTAATTTAATTGATAATATAAAGTTGATATTAATTAATACATGGATGAGAACTCAGTTCTGGTAAAAATGTTTTGCAAAAAAATAAGGTAGCTCTTCACTACCTTATTCTCTTTTATCTCTCTTAGATTAATTTGATGGTACAACTTGTACTCTAATAATCTCACCATCAATATCTACTGTATACCTTGTAAAACCATCTGATAAATCTTCACAAACGGTTTCTTCCAACTCTGTTTTTTCTGCCATAGTAATTTTATGACCAGCATCAATTTCTTTTTTGATAGCTGCAGAACCTACAGTGTTTTCCCAAAGTTCTATAACAGAAGCCATATATGGAAGATTAGGAATTTCATTCATTACTTTAAATAATTCTTCTTCTTCATCATCCGTTTCTGCTTCAGCTAAATCCATAAGAAGTTCATAATGATCTTCATGGAGTAAAAATTCATGATTTACTACTTGATCATTATTATTTAAAGCAGCAATTCTTTCTAATGTTTTCATATTTTCTAAATTTTAGAGTGATAAGTTAAAGATTATCTATCAAAAATCTAGTCATTATAAATAAATTAACTATCGGTATTATTTATAATAATTAATCAATTTCTATGTAAATTAGTATATGATTAGAATCTTACTCTTTCTTTTATTTCTATCTTTTTCAAATCAATTAATTGCTCAAAATTCAGAACTCGATTCGTTATCAAGAAAAGCAACTGACCCAACAGCAATTATGTGGCAACTTCAATTAGAAGACTTTTGGGAACCTCTAACGTCTACAGATGATTTTAGCAAAAATCAATTTAGAGTTCGGATTGTACTACCATTATCTGGAAAAAACAAAGGTAGTTGGGATCACCTTATTCGTGTTACTTTTAAAGGGCTCAACACCACTCAAAATACCTTTGGCTTAGGAGATACTGAAGTTTTTGACATGATCATTCCTAAAAGATACAGTTGGGGAGCTTGGAGTTTAGGACCTCTTGCCTATTTACCTACAGCTACAAATAGTAATTTTGGCTCTGGTAAATTTTCTTTAGGTTTAGCTGCTGGCCTTTCCTTCAACAACCCATCTATGGGAAGGTGGCAAGTTGATTTTTTACTGGAATATCTTCACTCTGTTGCTGGAGATATGAATAAAAGTGATGCCAATCAAGTACAATTACAACCAAGTATTACTTACCATTTAAATCAAGGTTTTTACTTAGAAACAGAACCTGTATTTGCTTATTCTTTTGAACATAGTTCTGTAACTTTGCCTATAAATTTAAGGTTTGGAAAAGTATGGATTATTAATGGCCAAAAATACAATACGTACATTGAACCAGAAACTACAATGTACTCTCAAGAATCAACCTATACTATTGCAGGTTTCAGATTTGGATTACGTTTCCTATTTAAAGAATAAAGAATTTATTAAGTAGTTCTATTTACAATCTATACAAATTAATAAGATGATCTTTATAAGTATAGATATCATTTTTATTGTCCATTCTAATTAGAAGGTCATAAATGGTATCTAATAAATAATTATAATTTTTTACATCATATTGGGAATACGGATAATCAATTCTATTATTAATATCAGTACCGAGTATTTCGTTTACAAATTCTTTAAGTTTCTCTTCTGATGGAAAAATTCTAAAAGCTTTGTGTGTTGTAAGTTCTTTCTCTTTACAGTAGTCTAATACTCTTTCAAAAAGGTTATTGTCTGTTGATAGAAATTGGTGAATTGTATTTAACATCGTAGTAAAATTTATAGTTATCATTTACTACTTATACGATGTTTTCTACCAGATGAATTTCCATTAAAAGGTCAAAAATTATACTTATTTGCTCAAATTATTTATTCAACTTTTGGTATCTACTAGGCGATTCATCAAAATATTTTTTAAATGTACTAGAAAAATGTTGTACATGACTAAATCCAAATTTTTCAGCAATTTCAGACATACTCAATTTTCCTTTTAATAAAATATTCTTAACTCTTTCCATTCTATTCACCATATAGAAATTGTAAATAGTATGACCGAATACTTCATGAAATAATTGTTGTATTAATGTTTTATCTATCCCTGATTTAGAAACCAGATCGCCAACATCAGGGCGTTTGTTTAAATTTTCAAGGATTCCCTGACGAATATTAAATAAGGCAATGAGTTGTTCCTCAGTAATTTTATGATTGTGAGCCGTTGTAGATAGATCAACTTTTTTAATTCCATTTAAAAACATATAATACAACTCTTGCATTTTTACAGGCAATATTTTTGTTTTTAAAATGGTTGAGTATTTTATAATTTCAGTAAGACTCATTTTAAAAGCCTTAATATCATTTCGTTCTTCAAAGAAATGGAAAAAAGATGATCTGTTTAGGTAATACTCACTTATTTCTACATCATCGATTTCTCTTAGTGTATCTTTTGAATAAAAAATATTAATGTGTTTTATCAGTTGCCCCGCCTTCACATTACTATTTATAATTGTATCTTTTGTACAAGTATAAAAACCATTTGATCTTATTTCTTCATTATTTTCTCCTTCAAAAACAATATCAGCATTAAAAAATGAAGCGATATAATCAAAATATAAAGACGAACTGTAATCTACAGTAAATGGAATATCTACTTTAGCTTCTATATTAAAAACCATAAAATAGATACCTGGGTGTATTTTATAAAAAAAAATAAAGCCTACTCCATTGTCACTATCAACATTTAAAAAATTAGGGTGTATAAACTCTCCATTAAAAAAATCTTTTAGCCACTGTTTATGTTGATTGTAGTCTTGTATTTTACCTTTTAGCATTCTTATCTGTTAACTAAAACAATAAATAATTTTCTCGAACAACTAAAGGTAATATTTTTTCTTTTTAAAAGACAAAAGCCCTCACATTTATCAAAATTTTGATTTTAATGTGAGGGCGTGTATTTATCTTAATGATTGAGTAGCCTCTAAGATATTATACCCTTTCAGAACTCCGTTTCCTTCATCTTCTAAAGATAAGATACCTTGATTATTTTTAGCACTTTCTTCTAATTCCAACCATATATTATAATCCATTCCAGAAAGAATATTCTTAATCTGAAGTTTATATTTCTTGTAATTCTTTTCCTTTGTTGCAATATATTTTCCAGAATCATGTCCGTAACTTAACATCGCTTCTAGGTTATTATAAAAACATTCTCCAGCAGCTAACTTCCATTCAAGTTGTTGTGTTCCTGAGATCAAGAATCGTTTTCTCATTTTTTGCATTTCTACATCAAGAATTAAATTTTGAAATAAGCTAGCATAAGATCTATCAAAATTTGTAAATATATATGTTAAGTAATCTGTTTTATCAGAACTTAAAGCAATTTCTTTAGGGGTATCATAAGCAATAATTGTTTCTCTATCTCTTTTAACTTCTATTGATACATTTCCTTTTTCTTTTTTGATATAAAATGCATGTAATCCAGCAGGTGCAAACCCTAAATATGTATTATTACAATACACTTCTGCTTCTGTTTTTAATAACGTAACAACTTCTATGCTATCAAGAGCTTCTCTTTTATGGAATTTATTGATTAAAAATACATCAACCCCTTTATTTTTATGTAAATCTAAAATATCGTTACTCTTGTAAGATGTAATTACTAACTCTTCATCAATTGGGTTTGGATTTCCTTTCCAAACATTTTTATAATATTTCAACAGTAAACCTAATCCATAACCATGATGTAATTCTGGAGCAAAATGAGAACCATCATCAAAATAATTCCATGAATCAATAAATATCATATCTGCATTATGCTCTACAGATTTCCCCATCATAGTTCTAAATGTTGAAGTAAGTTTATGGTTATTTGCTTTTACAAATGCATCTCCTACTTCTGTTGATTTTGCAATACTAGATCCTTCTGTAAGTTTTGCTTTATCGGTTCTTCTAAACATTTGTACACCTTGTTGGTCTGCAAAGGCACATTGTATGTATGCTCTTCCTCTGTTTTTACAAACTTTTCTAATTGCTTCAACTCCTTTTTTATAAGACTGAATTCCTTTTAAACTATATACAGCTGGGAAATAGTCAAGAATTAAATTTGTAAGGTGGTTATTTGCTAATGCACTACTTTGGTATACAAAAGCTAAATCATCAGGCATACCATCTTTTAAATACGCATATTGTTCAGCAACCCTTTTCATTAAATCTGGGTTATTCACAAAATTTTTAGAGTAATTTTTACTTAATCCCTCATCAATAACTTTTTGCGTTCCTTTAGTAAAAATTATTATTTTATCGTTACCGGTTCTCAACCATTTATCAGACAAATCTGCAAGAGTTATAATTTCAGTTAAACTGCTCTTTGTCTTAGATAAAAGCTCATCTGCAGAAATAGATGCTTTTCTATCCATTACAATTGTAAGAGAGAACTTAAAATCTATTTCTCTTTCTTCTGCAACCTTAATATAAGTAGTTATAATTTTTTTAAATCTACGAAGGTAAAAATCATTATTCAGCGGTCTGAATTCAAATTTAAAACCATCTATCCCCATTAATTTTGCAGCTTTCATTTCATACGCAAAAGCATCTTCTGTTTCCATAGGGTTACTCATTACAGAAACCTGAGGTACTGCAGTTCTGTACTTTCCATTAAGCTCATCTTCGTTTAAACCAAATGTTGTTTCATAACGCATTCCTTTAAGGTAAGCATAGTCTCCACTATAATTAAAATAAGGGTGTGCTAAAGCCATTACCACTTTTTCTGGAAAGAATTGTTTACCTGTTATTTCTATTTCATTTTGTGCAGAAACTTGGAATAACAAAATGAAATAAATAGTTGCTGTGGTAGATAGTAGTTTAAAAATGTTCATAGTCAATAATAAGTGTGTGATAATTAAAATAGTAAATTCTCTAATTCAATTATCTTGAATAAAATTGATAAAAAACACTCTCAGACCACTTTTAAAGAGGTTATGGACTCACAGAAACGTATAATTTACCAACAGAATACATTTTATTATTTCACAACGACCTGGCTAACTAAATAAAATTACAACTTTCTTCTTCAGCATAGAAAAACAAATTATAACTTTAGCAGTGAAATAATTTTACAAGATTGTAAACTTCTTAAATAGAATAGCAGCACTATTTTATTTGTATTTAATTTATTATGATGAGCAGACACTTTTACTTTTTTGCAGTAAACCTTTTTTTAATGACAGGATTAATTGCATCTGGACAAAATCAAATTAATCTACCTTTCACTCCAGCAGATCATATAGAATGGAAAGGAGAAGAAAGGGCTTTCTTTTATAAGAACTGGCAAACTGATGTTATTACAAATATTTCTATTCCATCAATTGAGGTTTATCAACCCAAAAAACCAAATGGAACTGCTGTAATTATTGCTCCTGGTGGAGGATTGATGGCAAACAGTATAGAGTCTGAAGGTAGATTAGTTGCTAAATGGCTAAATAAAAAAGGAATTACTGCATTTGTGCTTAAATATAGATTAACTCCCACTTCTAAAGAATCAGTTGATGAAGTAGATAGATATTCAAAAGAAGATCCTGTTTTATTTTCTCAACTTATTAATCAAGTACTTCCTTATTCAATTAGAGATGCTTTTGAGGCAATTCTTTATGTAAGGCAAAATGCTGAGAAATTTAATATAAATACAAATAAAGTTGGCTTCATGGGATTTTCTGCTGGGGGTGCTGTGGCAATGGGTACTAGTTATTACTATAATAATGAAAACAGACCTGATTTTATTGTAAATGTTTACCCTTGGACAGAAGTTATGCCTATAAGGTTTCCAAGAAACGATGCACCTCCAATGCTAGTAGTTTGTGCTCAAAATGATCCGCTAAATTTGGCAATGGGTGCTAACAACTTATACAATAGTTGGGTAAATAATGGACATAAGGCAGCCCTTATTATGTTTAGTAAAGGTGGACATGGATTTGGAATGAGAAAACTAGGTTTAGCATCTGACAATTGGATAAACCAGTTTTATGACTGGGCAATTGATGAAAATTTTGTAATCGAGAAATAAGGAAATTTATGAAAAATCAATCAAACTAACAGTACAACCTGAAGTTTGATTGATTTTTTGATTACTCTATATTTAAGCTACCTGTTCTGCAATTTGTAAGAATGCTTTTCTAAACGCGTGGTTAGACAACCCTGCATTCATTGGTTTTTGATCTACTAAATTACCCAAAGTTTTACCTTCAGGAGCACCAATAAGGTCTCCGGTTTTTCCATATTTACCATCCAAACATTCTACATATTTCATGGCTGCCTCTTTTGGTCCTTGAGCCATTCCAAAAAGTTTCATCATCGGGAACCCAACTTTTTCAAACATGAACCTTTTAATTGGCGGAACATTTACTAAACCGTTAGTACCTGCTGTAAGACCTGGTGAAAACCAAACGTATTCGTGATTCAAATCTCTTTCTGCTAATTCTTGAATTAATAG
The DNA here is from genome assembly GCF_018736065.1 of Flammeovirga kamogawensis. Lineage (GTDB taxonomy): Bacteria > Bacteroidota > Bacteroidia > Cytophagales > Flammeovirgaceae > Flammeovirga > Flammeovirga kamogawensis. Next base: position 1,590,259 of record NZ_CP076129.1, on the reverse strand, counting down.
CCCACTCATAAATTTAGAGATACCTAAAGCATCTATATCTTTGTACTTTCCTTTCCCATTAAAAACTGCTCCTATTAAATCATCTACAGAGTCATATTCTGGTTTTGCAATCATTCCTTCAATACCACGTGCACCTTCGCCACCTGCAAAAACAATTCTTCCACCAGTTGCAATCAGATCTTGTTGCAGTAATGCTTTTAATGTTATATATGAACCCATTACATTCTGATAAATTGTTTTTTCGATTCTATTTCCATTAGTATTTTCAATAAACTGATAATCATTTGAGACGACCATTCCTCCAGCTTGAAAAAATACAATATCAAACTTTTCATTTTTTGGTAATTCTGAGACTGCTAATACAATAGCCTCTTTATTTTGCATATCAAAACCACCTTTTGCTTCTAATTTATAATGAGAATTTAAAAGTGCTTTCGTTCTATCTGCCTTTTCTTGCGTTCTACAAGCTAATACAATTCTTTTAGCTCCTTTTTCTAGTAAAATTTTTACTGTTTCAATGCCAATACCACCATTAGCTCCAGTAATTAGAATAGACGAGTTTTTAATTTTAGATTTCATAGTAAAAGTATTAATATAGTTTTTTGATTTGTTTAAAATTATCAGGGTTCACTTCTTCACCAGTTAAGGCGTAATGCTGAATAGAAAGAGCATAATCTTCAATTCCTCTTTTAAATTTTCCTTTTGCCAGTTTTCCTAAAAAAGCAGGATTTGTTCTGTATACCATGGTTAAAGAAATTGATGTTGTGCTATCATTTACAGCATCTAAATTATACAACATATAACTTTGAGTGGTATCTATCGGAAGCCCATTAACAGCTAGAATTTCTGCTTTAAACGAGTATTCCTCCTCATTATATTCAGTCATTCGTTCTTTTGTATATTTTTTCCCATTTGAAGAAAAACTACATAGACGTTCACATCCTTCACCACTCATTGGTGTTCCTTTTATGTAATGAGATGCTGTAAGTTTTGGATGCGATTTAGCGATATCAGCATAATTTACACCTACAATTGTCCAAACAGAATCGATTGGAACCTCTACAGTTCGATTAACAGTAAATGATTGTGTTTGAGCAAATAGACTCGTAGATAGTGCAATAGTGATTGCTAAAGTTAGAATTGCTTTCATCTTGTATTGTTTTTTTGGTACAATACAAATATCTACTCTTTACTTAGCAGACTGTGGTAGTTATGGGTCAAGTATTAGAATTATTGGTCCAATTGGTTATTTTCTAAGTTCCGATGGTGATGAGTTATAATACTTTTTATACGATTTTGAAAAATAGCTCACATCACTAAACCCACAATCATATGCTACTTCTGATATTGTGAGGTTTGTTGTTTTTAATAAAGTTTGTGCTTTATCTAATCTTTTAGATGTTATGTACTTATTAGGAGATGTTCCATATACTGTTTGGAATTTTCTTTTAAAAGAAGAAGTGCTTAATGAACAAAGAAATGCCAGATCTTCAATATTCAAATCTTCAAAAATATTTTTTGCAATTGTTTCTTTAAACTCATATTCCTTTGCTGTAAAAAGGTTACCAAAAATATTCTTTGTTTCTCCAGAGTTGTCGGTATTGATAAGTATTGAAATTAATTCTTTTATTTTGATAGTTACAATATCTTCAGAAAACAACTCATTATTATCAATATAAAGCTGAAGAGAATTGTAATAAGAAGCTATTAATGGATGATCTTCTACTTTCACTAAAGATTGATTATACTTCTTATCTCCTTCTATAAACCAATGGGGCAAATCGTTATTATATAAAAATTGCAATAAAGCAGCTGTCAATTGAAAAACTATAACAATTGTATTTTCATCAACTCCATTTTCTTGCCATGTATTAATAAAATTGTCTGTTTTCATAATAAGTGTATCACCCTTAGTTAACTTGATATCTTTATTAGCGGAATACAGGTGGGAATTTCCATTCACTACATGAATAATTCTTGCCTCATCTAACAATTCGTCAGTAATTTTTTTAGGAGGAAGAAACTCAGTCTTACCAAGTACAATCCAATCTTTAATCGCAAATTTTTCTAACTTCATTTTTTGATAACTATCTTCTAGACTTGATTAAAAGATAAAACAAACTATTCTTTTTATTTAGGTATTAAGTAATTTATGTCCTGTTTTCATAACTCGAAATTAACATCAAAAACGACAAAAATGTAGGAATATTTTATAACTATGCATTCCCTAATGTAACTTCTATTAAATCTAAAGCCATTTGTTTTGGGTCTTCTTTAGATAAATCTCTTAATTTCAATTCCCCTCTAAAATAATCACCTCCATCTTCTAAAAAACCCTGTCCTTTAGGAGTGAAAACAGGAAAGTTATCTGGTGTAGAAACCTCGTACCTTCCATTTTCTGCAATTGTAAAAGTTGTTGTTACTTGAAAATAAAAAGCCTGAGTACGACTGTACATATTCTTTAAGGCATTTGTAATATTTGTAAGTTGTTCATTTAGAACATATTCTTTTAATTCTTGCTTTGTCATGTTTTCTATTTTTTATAAAGGTACATCAAAGACCTTATTAGAGCAAAAAATGTATCTTTGCCAAAAAAACATTCGCAAATATGAATCAGCATTTTAAGGATATCATTTTAAAATCAACAGGTGCTTCATCTTTAGAAGAAGTAGAAGTTATCCAAAGTCTATGGAGTGGGTACGGTAGTATCATTCGTTATAGTTTAAAAGGTGGTTCTTATTCATGTGTTGTTGTTAAACATGTTCAATACCCAGACGATACTAAGCACCCCAGAGGATGGAATACAAGTCTCTCTCATGAGAGAAAATTAAAATCGTATAAAGTTGAGACATCATGGTATCAGAACTTCAGTTTACTATGTGATGATTCTTGCCGAATTCCTAAATGCTTTGCATTAGAAACTCATAATGATGAAGTACTTATTGTACTTGAAGATTTAGACAGTAGTGGTTTTCCAAAAAGGTTGAATCAAGTTGGTTGGAATGAAATAACCTGTTGTTTAGAATGGTTAGCTAATTTTCATGCTTCTTTTATGGGAACCAAGCCAACAAACTTGTGGGAAATTGGTACTTATTGGCATTTAGCTACTCGCCCAGATGAATTAAAAGAATTAGACGATAAACGACTCAAGAGTATAGCAAGTAAGTTAGATGAAACATTAAATAATGCAAAGTACATAACACTTGTTCATGGAGATGCTAAATTGGCTAACTTTTGTTTTTCTATTGATGGTAAAAAGGTAGCCGCAGTAGACTTCCAATATGTGGGTGGAGGCTGTGGAATGAAAGATGTTGCTTACTTTATAGGTAGTTGCTTAAACGAAGAGGAATGTGAGCAATATGAAAATAAATTACTATCTATTTATTTTAATGCTTTAAGAAAAGGTCTTAAAAAACACAACCCATCTTTAGATTTCAATGATGTTGAAAAAGAATGGAGAGCACTGTTCCCTATTGCATGGACAGACTTCCATAGGTTTCTAAAAGGTTGGAGTCCGGGACATTGGAAAATAAATAGTTACTCAGAAAAAATGGCTCAAGAAGTTATAGAAATACTGAAGTAACATAAATATAAAAGCAATTAATAATGATATTATTAAACATATTATCACTATTAATTGCTCTTATAAAGTATACACTTATCTACAATTTACATTTTGTGAAAACGAACCATTTGAGTTCTTGTCTTAAAAATATAAACACCTTGTTTTAACGAGGATATATTTAAAGTAATTTCGCTATTGGCTTTGCTAGAAGAAGTCACTAAATCTGTAACATCATGGCCAGAAGCACTAAATACTTTAAAAGTATTTCCCGTAAAATCATTTTCTGATGAAAGTACTTGTACATTGTTATTCGCTGGTACTGGATAGGCCTTTAATGCTAATGTTGCAACCACTTCTCTAATTACAGCTACCGCAGAAAAGTATTCGAAGTTTCTATCAAAGTCTACTTGTAATAAACGGTAATAACTAACTCCATCTAAAGGTACTTTGTCAGAAAAAGAGTAATTTAATAAAACATTAGAATTTCCTGCACCTTCTACTCTAGCTATATCTTTCCAATTTCGGCCATCACTAGATCGTTCAATAATAAAATGAGAGTTATTTTCTTCTGATGCTGTTACCCATTCAATTAAAACATCATTTTCTTGTTGTGTTACCACGAATGAAGTTAACTCAATAGGAAGGTCTACACCAATACTATTAGTACCACAAACATAAACATCATTGCTATGAAAAGAATAACCATCTATTGCTGCAATAGCATCCTTTACATCATTAAATTCACTTCCATTAAATGTCACTGAAGACCCTCCTGCACAACCATCTGATGTTGTAAAAGATTGATTTTCTACATATGCATTAGAATCATCACCTTCACTTTTAATTATAATATTATCAGCAATTGTTTCACCACCTCCAGTCAAAGTAGCTCCATGTATTTCAACTTTATCAGATACATTCCCGCCATCTATAGTACCAAAATTATTTATTGTACCATGATAATGGAGTTTAGTAGTTACTGTAAGAGTTGCATCTGAATAATTATTAAAAGTAGAAGCATTAGGAACATGCTTATCTTCAAACTTTTCAGCTGTGATCTGCCCATAATTATTAATTATAGTACCTGTATGTACTTCAGCTTTCAGTTCGTTCGCAAGTAAAACTCCGTAATTTGTGATATATGCATTATCGGCATCTAATTTAATTTTAGTAGATGATGCATCCAAAGTACTCCCTAAAGCTACTATTATTGATCCTGTTGATTTAAACTCCGCTGATAAAACTACAGTACAATTACAATCTATAGTAATTTCATTAGATATTTCTGGAGCTGAATTTGAGCTCCAATTAGCTCCATCACTCCAATTTGAACCATCGCCATTTCCTGTCCAAGAAATATCGGTTGCGTTTAGGTTATTAAATACTAAAATAAAAAAAGCAAAGCAAAGGGTAAATGTTTTCGATTGTGTCATATAATTTATTAAAATGAAGTAGGTTATTTATATTTATTAACACAAATATATATTCTAAAAATTATATGAACATAATTTATTCCTAAAAAATTCAAATTATACACTAATTCAACCAAACATTAACATAATAACATGCATTAGTACAATAAAATTGGAATAAAAAATAAATTAATCCGTTACATCAAATACAATAAACATATAAAATATAAGTATAATCCTATTTAAAACATAACTCATAACACCAACCATCTAATTTTAACTGTTTAGATCATTCTTTTAATACCCTAATAGTCTGATTTAAATATTTACAGATATATATTCCTTTAGGTAAAAAGGATATGTTGAGAGAAATTATATCTTCTGACGAGGGTGTTATAATAATTTGAGTTGTAACTATTTTTCCATTTAATGTATATAAATTAACTCTGTTTTTTAAAAATCCAATCTGGTTTGATTTAATATACACAAAATTTTGAGTTGGAATTGGATACGCTATAATGTTGAAGTCTTCTACAAAATCAAATTTAATAGATTTAGCAGAAAAGTATTCGAAGTTTCTATCAAAGTCTACTTGTAATAAACGGTAATAACTAACACCATCTAAAGGTGCTTTGTCAGAAAAAGAATAATTTAATAAAACATTAGAATTTCCAGCGCCCTCTACTCTAGCTATATCTTTCCAATTTCGGCCATCACTAGATCGTTCAATAATAAAATGAGAGTTATTTTCCTCTGATGCTGTTACCCATTCTATAATAACTTGTGCACTACTTTTCCTAACAGAAAACGAATGTAGTTCTATTGGTAGAGCAACATCATTATTATTAAATCCGCAGACATACACATTATCATCATTAACTGTTACTCCTGCTGGTAGTGAATTATTAAAATCTTCAAAAGATTCGTCATTAAAAGTCACACTGGTACCGGTACAACCATCACTGGTAGTGATTACTTGATTTGCTAAAATTGCACCTCTACTATCTTCATCAGACATATCAAAAGTTTGTGTTTGAATGGTACCTCCACCTTTAACATAACCTCCATGAATTTTCATTTTTGTATCAACTTCTAACAGCCCATAATTTTTTAATAAACCATCTAAATGAAATTCTCCAGAAACTTTAATTACACCCGCACTCCAATTTGTAATTATACTTGTATGATCTTTTCCTCCATGAATCCTTGTTGCAGAAATTTCACCAGAATTATAGATTTCAATATTTGAAACATCAGATTTAAATTCTGCAATAGCTGTAATAATTCCTCCATTTCTAAATTCAGTTCCTTCACTTGTAATCGATAGCTTTTTATTATTCATATTAATTGTTGTACCTGATTTTACTTTTAAATAGCTATTTATTGTAAGATCTGAGGTTACATCAATCTCACAATTACAATCAATAGTAATATTATCAGTACTGTTTGGTACTCCTCCGTCCCAATTTGATGCAGTATTCCAATTTCCATCCACACCATCTGCTCCTATCCAAGTGATATCAGCGGAAAAACACAAAAGCACAGAATTAAGGAATAACAATAGAGTAAAATAAGCTTTCATAAAAATAGAGTAGTTAGTTGCTAAAAGCTTGAATATATTTATACTTTTAACCTTTGAAAAACACTTTATGAAATAGCGATACGAATTGAAAATATAGTGTTATCATTTGATCTATAACTTAAAATTTGAAGAAATGAGCATAAATTTTATCGATTTGTGTTACTCTATAAAAGAGTGTACAATAAAGGCGGCATTGCTAATACAGAACTACCCAAAGGAGAAACTGAAGGTAGAAAATAAAAATACTGGAGAAAATTTAGCCTCTCAAGTTGTTACAGAGGTAGATAGACTTAGCCAAGAACTTATTTTAAACGAATTAAAAACGGAAATTAAAAAATATGATCTAGGAATACTTACTGAAGAAAGTGCAGATGATAATAGCCGATTTAATAAAGATTATTTTTTATGTATTGATCCAATAGATGGTACACTTCCGTTTATAGAACAAACTTCGGGTTACAGTATTTCAATTGCATTAGTTGATAAAAAAGGTATTCCGCAAATTGGTGTAATTTATGATTTAGTAGAAAACAACCTTTATCACGCTATTAAAGATGATGGAGTTTTTAAAAATGATATTCCTTTTCAGTTGAACAGACAAAATCATTTTACTTTAGTGTTTGATAGAAGTTTCCTTGAGCATCCTAGGTTTATGGAAATTAAAAACGATTTTATCAAAAAATATGGGAATAACCTTCAAATTATTAGTCATGGCGGAGCAGCTATGAATGCTATCTGGGTGTTAGAGAATGCTCCTAGTTGTTATTTCAAATTTCCAAAGAAAGTAAATGGTGGTGGAAGCATTTGGGATTATGCTGCATCATGCTGTCTATTTATAACGTTAAATTTAATAGCAACTGATAGTTATGGTCAGCCTATCCAACTAAATCAAAAAAACACTTTCATGAACGCAAAAGGTATTCATTATTCTACTGAATCTGATACTTTAAAAATAACAGAAAAGTTTATTTAGTACTTTACTATCAATACCAAAAAGGTATTAATGCTGTAAAATGATAAAAACAGTGGATTTTTAAATCCTTAAATTACACTTTACAAAGTAGAAAAGAAGACAAAGTTACTTTAAATATTTATATTTCTACCGTCTCTTAATATTTATTAATAAGTATATAAAATACACCTCTTAATTAACATTAAATCACCTTAAAGGTTAATTATTTTAACAGAATTATCTCAAAAAATGTAAAGGTTTCATATTTAAGTATTAAAATAATACAATTAAATCAAACAACTTTAAAAGGAAACAATTAGTTAACATTAGATCATTTGTTTTGTACCTGAATTACGATCAAACCTAATTAAAATTTATCAATTAATTAATAGCTTAATGCTTACAAAACAATTTTCATTCGTAGCGGTACTAATGTGCCTTCTAACAGGATCAACTTTTGCACAATCAATTATCAAAGGTACCTTGTTAGATGCTTCTACAGAAGAGCCTATTATTGGAGCCAATGTTTCTATAGAAGGAACAACAACTGGTGCAATAACAGACTTTGATGGAAACTTCTCTTTTGAGTCCAAGGAAACTGGAAACAAAGTAGTTCAGATCTCATTCGTTGGAATGAAGTCAATTAAAACAGATGTTACTTTAGATGGTTCAACTATTAATTTAGGTGAAGTATCTATGGAATCTGACGCTATTGGTTTACAGGAAGTAGAAGTTATGGCTTCTATTGCTGTTGACCGTAAAACTCCTGTTGCTGCTGCAACAATTTCTGCAGAAGATATCGAAACTAAAGTAGGTAACCAAGAGTTTCCTCAAGTACTAAAGTCAACACCTGGTATTTATGTATCTGGAGCTGGTGGTGGATTTGGTGACTCACGTATCTCTTTACGTGGTTTCGATTCTGAGAATGTTGCCGTTATGATTAACGGTGTACCTGTTAATGATATGGAGAATGGTAAAGTTTACTGGTCTAACTGGGCTGGTTTAAATGATGTTACCAAAACAATGCAAGTACAAAGAGGTCTTGGGGCTTCTAAGTTAGCTGTTCCATCTGTTGGTGGTACAATTAACATTATTACTAAAGCAACTGATGCTGAAAAAGGTGGTAATGTATTTATGGGTATTGGTAATGACGGTTACTTAAAAACTGGATTATCTTTATCAACTGGTTTAATGGATAACGGTTGGGCTGTTTCTACTTCATTATCTAAAACTACTGGTAATGGTTATGTAGACGGAACATCTTTTGAAGGATATTCTTACTTCCTTAACATTGCAAAACAAATTAATGATAAACATACTTTATCATTCACAACATTTGGTGCTCCACAAACTCACGGACAAAGAAGAACATACTTGAAAGAAGAAGATTACGACAAGTATGGTAAAAGATATAACGCAGATTGGGGTTACAAAAACGGACAGGAGTTTAACACAAATGAAAACTTCTATCATAAGCCTCAAATGTCGCTTAACTGGTATTGGACAATTAGTGATAGAACAGATTTAGCAACTACTGCTTATGTTTCTGTTGGTAAAGGTGGTGGAACTGGCATTACATCAAACGCTGCATATAACGACCGTTTAAATGTAAATGACCATAGAACTTATGAAGGTATTATAGATTATGATAGCTTTATTGCTGCTAACCAACAACAATTTGATGCAACAAACGGTGAAAACTCTAGTGTGTACTATGCATCAAACAATAACCACTTATGGACAGGTGCAGTATCTACTTTAACACATAAGATCAATGATGCTTGGACTTTAACAGGTGGTCTTGACTTACGTTACTATAAAGGTGAACACTACCAAACTGTAGAAGACTTGATGGGTAATCCTTATTATGTAGATAACTCTAACAAATCTGTTGGTTCACAGCAATTAGGTGTGGGTGATAAGATGGGTTATTATAACGATGGTATTGTACAATGGCAAGGGTTATTTGGTCAGATTGAATACTCTAAAAATGATTTAACGTGGTTCTTATCTGCTGCTGGTTCTCATCAAGCATACAAACGTATTGATTATTTTAACTATAGCGATGGTCCGAATGAAACTGATTGGCAAAGCTTTTTTGGTGGTTCTGTAAAAACAGGTGCTAACTATAACATCGATGAACACCATAATGTATTTGCTAACGCAGGATATATTTCTCGTCAGCCATTTATGAATGCTGTATTCCTTAACTACAAAAACGATATCAATACGCAAGCAACAAATGAAAAAATTGCTTCTGGTGAAATTGGATATGGTTACAGAACAAGAGGGTTTAAAGTAAATGTTAACGGTTATTACACTTATTGGCAAGACAAAGCGTTTACCAAAACAGTTTTTGATGAAGATGGACAATCTTACTCTGCAAACTTATTAGGAGTTGATGCCTTACACAAAGGTATAGAAGTAGATTTTGCTTGGCAACCAACAAGAAAATTAACTGTTACTGGTATGGCCTCTATAGGTGATTGGAAATGGCTAAACAATTTAGAAAATGTTATAATCTATGATGATCAACAACGTCCAGTAGATGAAGTAAATGTATATATGGAAGGTGCTGAAGTTGGTAATTCTGCACAAACTACAGCTGCTATTGGTGTTACTTATGAAGTATTACCAAAGTTAAAATTAATGGGTGACTGGAATTACTATGGTCAATTATATGCTGATTATGATGTAACAAAATTAGATGATCCTGCTTACAATAATACAAGCATGTACCAATTACCAAACTACAACTTATTTGATGTTGGTGCATCTTATGCTTTTGCAATGGCTGGTTTTAACGGTTTAGTTAACTTTAAAGTAAATAATGTATTTGATACTGATTATGCTGTTCAAGGTCAGCAAGGTGGTTTGAACGAAACAGGACAAACTACACTAAATGGGTATTACATGGGTGTTGGTAGAACATATTCTATCGGATTAAAAATGAGCTTCTAGTTCATATCAACCTATAAATCAGCGGTGTACTATTCTAAGAATGGTACACCGCTTTTTTGTGCAATTATAAATTTCACACTTGAATTTATCTAATTAAAGCATAGCACTTTTTTAATATTACACAGTATTGAATAGATTTAAACACATTATTTTTTGAATTAATCTAATTAGAACATATATTGAGAAACCATTCAATTTACCAACGATATCAAAATTTAAAATTGTGCTATGAAGATATTAACGCCCCTTTTCGTGTTCTCTATAGTTTCTGTGATTGCCTTTACATTACAATTTTCGCCTTTATCTGCTGATACTAACACAACTGAAATAATGTTGAATAGTGGATCACCAGAAGAGACTGTAATTAAGATTAATAGAAGACTCAAAGATAACCATCAACGTGAGTTAAAATGTGTCTTTAAAAACGGTGATATCCTAATAGAAAGCAAAAATGAAATCTTATATGCGGTAACATACAACAAAGATTATCGATATGTAACTGGCTTTGACAAAAACAATAAGTTAAAGTACCTCTATGTTGTTACAAAAGACAACAGTAACAAAATTATGGAATACCATAAATTTATATAAAAAAGAGACCTGCTGTAACACAACAAGTCTCAATGATTTATATTTTTAATTTGTATTCCTTTGATACAATAATACATGAGTAGAACGTAACCTAAATACGTTCTACTTTTTTATTGCATTTTCATAATTCCTATATAATAATTAGGGTTTACCTTTATTTCCTGAATATCTTCTTTTAATTCTACCGATTTCCATTCAGTGGTAACGTCCATTCTTTCAACCTTCTCTCCTAACACCATGTCTACAGGCATTTTAAAAGTAGAAATTGCACTAGTAAAACGATACGACAATCTATTTTTAGCAATTTTATATTCTAAAATAGGTACTTGGCTCGTTCTTAAATATTGATCGAAAATTGGTTCTGCATCAAATCCTAAATGAGTAATTAAATAGTTTTCTATCTGCGTAGTTTCTACTGTTTGATGGTAAAAATCTTTATTTAAACCCCTTAAAGTCGATAACCATTTATCATCATCATTGGTAATTTGTCTAATCATGTTTAACATATTAGAGCCCTTATAATACATATCTCCAGAACCTTCTGCATTTACACCGTATATACCAATAATTGGTTTATCGTTTTGAATACTCCTACGTGTACCGCGTACATATTCTTGTCCTGCCTCTTTACCATAAAAGTATTCCACAAACAAACATTCAGAATAAGATGTGAAACTTTCATGAATCCACATGTCAGCAATATCCTTATCTGTAATATTGTTTGCAAACCACTCATGCCCTGCCTCATGTACAATAATAAAATCAAATTTCAATCCCCATCCTGTTCCACTTAAATCTTTACCTAAGTAACCGTTTTGAAACTTATTACCATAGGTTACAGAACTCTGATGTTCCATTCCTAAATAAGGTACTTCCACTAATTTAAATCCATCTTCATAAAAAGGATAAGGACCAAACCAATGTTCAAATGCTTCTAACATTTCTTTTGTTTGCTGAAACTGTTTTTTTGCTTTTTCTAAGTTTGGTTTTAAAACATAATACTCTAAAGAGAGTTCTCCTTTTTCACCATCGTATTTGTTAGAAAAATGGGCATAATCTCCAATATTTACATTTACACCATAATTATTGATAGGGTTATCTACAAACCAATGATAGGTTTTTGTTTTCTTCTTTCTGTTCTTTTCAACCTTTAATAATTGACCATTAGATACGTCCATTAATAAGTTAGGTACTTCTACAGAAATCATCATAGAATCAGGCTCATCATACATATGATCTTTTACAGGCCACCATACACTTGCTCCTAATCCTTGACAAGATGTAGCTATAAAATCATTCCCATTTGTATCTTTATTCCATGTAAAACCACCATCCCAAGGTGCATTAACAGCTTCTCTTGGCTGACCATTGTAATAAATAACAATACTGTTAACTTCTCCAACATTTTGTTGTTTATCTAAAGTGATAAAAAAAGCATTACCATTTCTTATAAACTTTAATTCTTTATCGTCTTGCAATACTTTGGTGATTTCCATTGGTTGTTGTAAATCAATTTGCATCACTTGAAATGGAGATAACACAGTATATTCTACCTTATTTGTGCCTATTATACTTTTTGATTCAGAAAGAACTTCAATAGATAAATGATAATACTTTAAATCCCACCACTCTCTTTCTGGAGTAATAGAACCCCTTAATGTATCTTGTTCAGTAAAAGATGCTTTATCACCTTGCAATAATTGCCCAAAAGAATTGAATGACAAAACTGATAAAAATAGTACTACTAATAATGGTTTAAACATGGCTTGATTGTTATAATAAAGTGCTAACAAAAATACACAATACTATTTTCATTGATTGCCATTTTTATGATAAAATTAAAGAATCACATTCGTTAACATCATAAATATGTCAACCCTTTGGGGTTAATGGTCTCTATATTGAAAACACATTAACATTCTCATTAAATAAAAATTTAATAATGATAAAACTAGGTATTTCTATTTTCCATCAAAACAGTTTCCCGTTATCCTCAAATTAGAGGGTATAAAATATATAGATTGTCTTACAGAAATAAAGTAAGATTGATCATGAAATAATAAGTTAAAAAAAGTAGTAGTAGCATATCATAAAGTGTAGTAAACCTCATTACTCTACGGAGTATTTCTGAGTGAAGAATGTGTATTGCATAGCCTTCATTGTCAAGGGGTTTAATGAACAGATAACTATCAACCCGAATGAAAGAAACTGAAGGTTCTTTCTTCGAACTATTTTCTCATGTGACTGCCTAATTTTTAGGCAGTCACTTTCATTTAAAAGGGATTTTATCTTACAATAACTTTTTCAGTTGTTATAGCAGCACCACTTTTCACCTCAATAAATAATATACCCTGTCCGTATGTCATCGGTAATTCTATATGATTATATTCCGTTTCAAATTCAGCGTATGTTCTACCAGATGCATCAAATATTCTAATGTCCATATCATCATACGTTGAGACAATATGTATATTCTCGCCATAATTAACGGGATTTGGGTAAACACTTACAGTATTTTCAGTTTGTTCTAAATAAATAGCATTAGGACCAAATGTTTGAGATAAGCCATCTAAATCTGTCTCCACCAAACGGTAATATACTACAGAAGCTACAGGTAAATTTGAATCTATATATTGATAATCTAATTTTGTATTCGAATTACCAGCCGCTTTAATATCACTAATTACAGTCCAATTTCTTGTATCAATAGATCGTTGGACCTCAAAGTTATTGGAATTAATTTCTGTTGCTGTACTCCAATTTAACTGTACTTGATTATTAATTAATTTACTATCAAATGAAATTAACTCTACTGGCAAATCTGATTCGTCATAAATTATCTTATCATCACCTGTATTAGTTATATCGTATTCCTCGTTAATAATCAATCTGCTATCTTTCTTTAAAACAACTTTATAATTCTTGTTATTTCTCGTGAAAATATCATTATCGAAAACACATGTATTCTTAATAATTAAACGAATTTTACCATTCCCTTCTAAAGTTATTGCAGCATCAGAGACAATAACGTTATCAAAATTTATTTTTAAAGTTGTATCCTGACTATTATTATATATCACGTAATTACCTGAATTGACATTAGTTGTACAACTATAATCCTGTTCTATATAAGTGATATTATTATCATTAGCTAATGGCTCAATAGCATTAAATGATAAGGTTTCACTATCTAAAGTAGTGCAAGATGCAATAAGAAAAGAAGCAAAAATGAGAAGTATATATTTTTTCATAACAAAAATAATTTATTTAGCGAAAAGATTAATTTGTATAATCTCGAACGAAAATTATTAATGTTTGATGAAAAAATTTATCCCAATTTAGAGTTGTTAAAATAATGAAATGATTTGTTTAGAACTTCTATCATAAGTTGATTAAGAACTATCAAATAGTATCATCAATTATCTTAGAAAATAAGATTTGATTTAAAAGAGAGCATGCCATAATTACACCTCACTATTTGGCCAGAAACTCTTTCTTATACTTCATTGGAGTAAACCCAGTTTTACTTTTAAAGTATTTTATAAAATTAGAGTTATCTATAAAACCTAATCTTGTAGCAATCTGAGAAGAATTTAAATTAGATTGTTCTACTAAAGATTTTGCCTCTATCATTATGTAATCATCAAGAATTTGTTTAGCCGTTAAATTTGTCGCTTCTTTTACACACTCTGATAAATAAACAGTGCTTATATCTAACTTATCTGCATAAAACTTAATTGGATGAAATTTTTCTGGAGTCGACTTAATCAAATTTTCAAACTTTAATGTCATCAGCTCTTTTTTGGTTTTTATAGAACTGACTTTATCTACAAAAGCCAATTCATCTTTTATTTTGAATAATAATAGCGTAAGGTATGCTCTAATAATTTCAAGATTATCTTTTGTTAGTTTTTTGTAATGGAAAATCATTAAATCAAAATAATAAATAAACTTATTGATTTGTCCTCTATCTAGTTTATAGCCTGGAATAGTAAAATGATTGAAAAATGGAAAATTTTCAAATACATCAAATACATTTTTTGTAAACGGTAAAAATTCAGGAGAGAAAAGAACAATGTAACTCATGTAAGAAGTATCAGCTTGCTTTACATCCCAAGATGATTTCTGTCCAGAAGAGATAAAATTTAAATTATAATCAATTGAATTTACTTCATAATCATCTATAGTAATTTTCGCATCTAACCCTATACACAAATTTATTTCAAAATAATCATGCTTATATGAAATAGCAGGTGCACTAGAAATATCTACACCTTTAAAACTAGAAATATAAAATAAGGGATTATTGGTGTTTTCTAAACCTAAAGTTTTTAGAAAATCATTAATATTATTTGCATTGTATTGCTCTACCTTACTTTCCATAGTACATAACTCTTAGATTCAATATAATAGTAAACTCTACTTACATAGAAATATACCATAATTTACATATAAATAAACCTTATCATAAATTATTTTGTATTTTATTATACTCTATTCACATTTAAAGCTTGAAAAAACAAAGAGTTGACTAATATATTTGCTTTATCAAAAAACGATAATTCAATTTATAATACATTAAATATCAGAATATTATGTCAACAAAAGAAATAATGGTCAATCACGAATGGGGTGCTTTAAAAGAAGTAATTGTAGGTAGTGCATACTTCTATATCCCTGGTGAATTTCCTGAATACATGAGACCTTGGTTAAGTGATTTAGCTGTGGAAAGATTCACGAAAACGTGTGGAGGTACTATTGAAGAAAAGCTTCCTGAATTATGGAAAGAACAAGTAGATCAGATTCAAACGGCAATTAATCTTTTAGAAGAAAGAGGTATTAAAGTTCACAAATGTGAGAAGCCAAATGAAGAAGAACTATCCTTTTTTGGAGAAGGTGAATTTCTTCGTTTATCTATGTATCCTAGAGATGAGATTGTTGTTATTGGTAATAACTACATAGAAACGAGTTTACAAAACCAAGGTAGACGTAGTACTAAGTGGGCAATAAGACGTACGCTTAATGAACGTCTTGAAAATAGCGATGCACAAATTGTTGCTATGCCAGAACCGTTCCCATATAGTGGTGGTTCGTACCTTGAATCTGGTGATGTTTTTCTTTTAGGTAAGGATATACTTGTTGGACATTCTGGTAATGGTAGTAATGCTGCAGGTATTGCTTGGTTAAAAAGATATTTAGGTGATGAATACAGAATTCATGAAGTGAAACTTTCTAGTAATTTCTTACACTTAGATTGTGTTTTATGTACACCTAGAGAAGGACTGGCTATTATCTGTAAAGAAGCATTTGTTGATGGTATACCTCCGTTATTAGCAGATTGGGAGTTAATTGAAGTATCTGTCGAAGATGCCGAAACAAAACAGGCTTGTAATAATCTAGTAATTGATGAAAAGACTATTATGGTTCCATCTGAATTACCTGAATTAATTAAAGATTTAGAAGATGCCGGGCAAGAAGTAATTGCTACTCCTTTTAGTTCTATGATCTGGCAAGGCGGTTCTTTCCGTTGTTGGCACCACCCTCTAGTTAGAGAGAGTGCTACATTAGCTTAATATATGCATCTAGTGGTTACATTTATTAATGTAACCACATTTAAAAATTACCTATAAACTGTGCAAGTGTGATTCATGAAATAAGAATAATTTCGATATCTAGACTATTACTAACAATGGTGATACTTATATCTTATATATGAAATACATATATAATAGAAAATAACACTGTATTGTTCTCATCTCTTTAAATAATAAAACCTACAAGATTCTCTAAAATCAAGTGGTTTTTTCTACTTGAAAGCTCTAGTAGGCATTCATATAATTTTAATAATACCATGTTTTTAAAAAACCTTTCTATTTCTATCATTGTGATGGCTGGCTTTTTTATGCCTAAAAGTTCATATGCTCAAGAGAGAAAATCAACTACCTTTCTAGAATATGTATATGGCTGGAATAACACCGATTATTATTGTGGACAAAACCCTAAGAATGGAGGTATGGGAATGTTTACTTTAGATCATACCACTATTACTAAATGGGGTGGTGTTTACGGATTTGTAAACTTTTTATTTGCTCCCGATGGTTTCTACGAAGCTGGATATAGCAATGAAACTTTAGATAAAACATCTGGAAAATATAGATTATATTCTGAAGTATATCCTTGGGTAAGTTTATCTGGAATTACTGGTAGAGACTTTTCTTTTGGGCCTGTTGCAGATGTATCATTAGATGGACAAATAAACCTTACTAATGGTAATGCTGCTGGTTTAGCTGGTATTGGGTTTACTTTTAAAGCTCCACTAAAAAAAGATTTCTTAAAAGTTTCTGCATATTGGAGAACCGATAATGTTAAAGAAAACTCGATGCAAATTACTGCCGCATTTAACTTACATGTATGGCAAAAAGCTGGATTTAGAATACAAGGATTTGTTGATCTAATACCTCAAGTTAAAAATAGGGCAGAATTTGGTGGTGCAGATTTAGGTACAGATTTCTTATCACAGGTACGCTTCTTATTTGATGTAGGTAGAAACACCATTTTCAAAAATGATTCGTTTTCTAAACTAGAAATTGGATGTGGTATTGGTATGCACTTTAATAAAGATTTAAAAAAGCATAAAGCAAGCTCTTTTGTTCCTCAACCTTGTATTAGATTGTCATTTTAAATTCCTGTATAAACGCATTAAAATCAATATATCGAAAAGTAAAAAGTCATACCATCTATTAATTTTAGATGATATGACTTCTGGCTATCAAAAAAGTAACTCTTATTTAGCTGGTACAATTTCTCTTAATTCATTTATTAAAACTTGAGGGCTTTCTTCCTGAGGGAAATGCCCTACTTCTTCTAATTCAATTACTTTAAAATTATTCCAGTTGTCTACCCAATATTTTAATTCTACATCTCTAAACGCTCTATCTTTCATTCCCCAAATAAAAGTAGTAGGAATAGTATCAATTTTACTTTTTTGAGACCAAAGACTAGCCAACCATTCACTTGAATCAATAATTTCTTTTGGGAAAGTATAACACCCTTTTCTTTCTTTAGGTGTTTCCATATGTTTATAATAGTATTTATGTATCTTTTTTGATAAACTTTTTTTATCACCTAAAACACCTTTCAAAGCCACTTTACCAAAAAAATTGAATCTTTTAGTTAAAGACTTCCCAAAACCTTTACCAAAAAAATTACTAAAACTTTGATAAAATTCATCATCTTCTAAAGACCACATCCAAGTATTCATTATTACAATACGCTTAATTTTTTCTGGATGTTTTAAAGCATAAGACAAACCAATAGGCCCTCCCCAATCGTTAACAACTAATGTAATATTTGTTAGATCTAAACTATCTAATAGAAGTTCAAGATTTTCTGCATGATGTTCTGGTAAATAATCCCAATCATAAGGCTTGTCTGATAATCCAAATCCAATATGATCAGGAACAATACATCTATTAGTTTTAGACAGTGCTTTAACTTCGTTTCTAAACTCAAAAGACCAACCAGGGTTTCCGTGAACCATTACAATAGGATCTCCTTCGCCTTCATCTATATAATGCATATTACCAACAGGTACTTTATAGAAATGATCATCAAAAGGATATTCTTTAGCGTCAAACCATTTTTTATCTTTAAAGGTATTTACTGCCTTACTTTTTGAGCCATTTTTATATTTTTCCTGAGCATTAATAGTGTTTTGGAAAAAAATAAAAGTCAATAAACTTGTAATGCCTAAATAGATCAATACTTTTTTTAAATTTTGCATATCGTTATTTTTAAATAGTTAATTAATTGATATACACAAAATTAAATATTCACCTATTGGGTAAATTGTATAAATCGGAAAATTAAATTTTATTAATAACGTATTCTTTATTTAAGGTTTTATTATCACTATTAATAATATGTTGATTGATCAAAAATGAAACTAGAGTAGAAATGTATTTAATATTGGAAAACTATTTTACCAATCATCGTCGTCGTCAGATCCAAAATCATCATCATCAGACCAAGTATCGTTATCACTTAGGTCAAACCAACCGCCAGTTTTATTTTCTTCTGATTCTGATTCTGTTATACCATAGTCATCAATTACTATATCATCTGATGAACTAGAGGTATCGGTATTGAAATCGTCAAAATTAGAAGTTATTTCATCGTTAAAGTAATCTGAACTAGCATCTACAGATTCCATATATCCCATATCATGCCCTAATTCCGTTTCGAAAAAAGAATCTTGTATGGTGATATTGTTATTGTGCGACATATTAGACCACAGCATACTATAAAATAAGAAATCATCAAATCCATAATATCCGTAATGGATTCCATAATCTCCGTATTCTCTTTTATAGCGTATGTTTTCTTTAGAAGCAACCTTTTGAGTTGGAACAATAATTTTTGATTTCACACTCAATTTAACATCATCAACCTTCATTAATGATTTAATATTTACTTTCAACTCCTGTAAAAAAGCCTCGAAAAGGTGCTGCTTTTCTAATTTAAAAGCATTGTATTTTTCTTGATCTTGAAAAAGATCTTTCATTTCATTTTCTAATGACGAACGCTCCTTACCTTTACTATTAAATTGTTTGAGTAAACCGTTAATTTTTATGGCAATTGGGTACTCCCCGACATCATGCGTTCGATTGATATCTATTTCTAACAAGTATTTAAAATTATGGTCTTCGTGTTCCATAATCATCACAAGTTTTTTAAAGTAAACAGACATTGATGTATCAACCTCTAAGTCATATGCATCAAACGCTTCTTTTAAATCACCCTCTTTACCTTGTGTATCTAAATAAAAATCTATTCCATCATGTGATAAACGTACTATATTATCAATATTTGAATGGAAAAGAACTGTATTTAATTGCTGTAATATAGATAATGCAGAAAAGGTTTCTCTCTCTACTTTATCAGATACATTACCCATAGTAAGGTAATGCAACATTCTTTTAAAAGCTTTAGTAGGTTTAACTTTTTCTATTTGTGTTAACTGACTTGGGTCAATTGTTATATTTCCTTCAAAATACATATTATACCATTTAGTAGTACTACTTTTTTTTATTAAAAATGCAAAATCAAATTAATTCATGCAATTTTTAATTGGGTATAAGAGGAAGTAAATTTAATCTATTATAAACTTATCCCCATGCCACTCAAATATTAAATTATTGTCAATTTCCTTTACTTTAACAAAAGGAGTACTGCCCTTTTTTTTACTCCATATAATAGTTGGTTCTCCACTTACAACATAAGCTTCTAAGCCACTTAATTCTTCTTGATGATTTTTAAAGTCGTCATCTACAAAATCAACTGTAAAAGTATTACTACTTTTAGTATAGCTTAATCTTGCTTGGTCTGTATGTTCTTCTTCGTCACTATCTTGCATCTGTACCATACATTCTGTTACAGAAAATTCTCCTCCATTAAAGTAGAACTCCATTACCTTCTGTTGTGCAAAAAGTGTTGATGAAAACAGGATAAAGAAAAGTAAGAAAAGATTTTTCATTATAATCCGAATCTATAATTTACACCTGTAAGTAAGAATTTACTATACTGAGAAACTCCATATTCTCCTCTAATCATTATCCTTTTAGATAATTGGAATTGACCTCCAAATTGGAAAGTGAATTTTTGAATAAGGTCTTTCTTAATTTCATATTGAATTGACATATTTTCTATATTACCAGAACCTACATCAATCCCAATTTGTTCATTAACACCATCAATAATTTTCTTTTGAACAGGAGATAATTGACCGTACCAATTTCTTACTGCATCTCCAATTCCTGGTATTGCTGTCCCTAATGTTATATCACCTGCATTCCCTTCTGCATTGGTAAAATTACGGTACATTGCACCTACATAAAATGCTAAATAACGCTGCTTTTTAAAGTTAAATCTTCTACCAAATCTTGCAGAAGATGTGATTACACCAACATTATTTTTAAGTAATTCTGTTCTTGTAGCTGAGTAATTAATATCCCAAGAAATAAAATATTGGCCAATACCATAATTAAATGTAGCACCTCCACCAAAAGCAATTGCTGTAAATTCTACTTTTGAGCTAAACTCAGGAAATTTCTCGTTACCAAAATTTGGTTGTAAACTAACTTCTGTACTACCTCCTACTTGTGAGAATAAACCATAAACATCTAAAAAGGGAAGTACAAAAAGGTCAGCACGTACATTGTAACCGTGTGAAACAGCTCTTGTTTTCTTAAATCCAAGGGTATTTTTATTAAAAATTGGGTTGTACCCCATATTATTAAAACCCAACTTAAAATCTGTAATATCTAAAAACATTTCATTATATACATAATGTAATGCTACTCCTCCAGGTAATGGGAAATCGTAACCTCTATCTATCACTTGTTGTCCCCAAATAGGAAATTTATAAGGATAAATACTGTCTGTATTTGCAATTATTGTTTGATCATTAGGTTCTTTTAATGTTTCTTCTTGTGCATAAAGACTAAAAGACAACAATGAAAAAAGTAAGAGTAATATGTATTTCATATTTGATAGATTAATAAGAGATCGTATTATAAATATATACTAATATCATTTAATCTGCTAAAAAATGTTATTATTATTCTAATTACTCTGATAATTTTTCAATCCATCCATTAAATTTCTTAGATCATCTACTGATTTCTGAAGGTTATCTATTATTTGTAATACTTGAGGATCTTCAATTCTGTAAAGACTTAACAAGTTTGCTAAACTTTCAATAGAGTTCATCGGTCCAAGAATATCTTCTGAAGATTGAAATATAAATTTTTCGAGAACAACATTGTGGCTATTTAAATTATTATTTAGTTCTTTTAGAATATGGTTTTTCTTTCTTAACTCAAACAATCGCATAACTTGACAAGATAAAGCCATCAAAGTTTCTTGTTGTCCTTCGGTAAGTGTTTTTGGTTTATCATCAATTACACAAATAGTACCTAGTGGGTTTCCCTTATTTGTTACTAGTGGTACTCCTGCATAAAATATTACATGTGGGTCTTCGGTTACAAATGGATGATCATGGAATCTCTCATC
This sequence comes from Flammeovirga kamogawensis, assembly GCF_018736065.1. Taxonomy (GTDB): domain Bacteria; phylum Bacteroidota; class Bacteroidia; order Cytophagales; family Flammeovirgaceae; genus Flammeovirga; species Flammeovirga kamogawensis. The sequence continues at coordinate 1,568,123 of NZ_CP076129.1, read as the reverse complement.
TAAACGTGCATCTTCAACAATCATTATTTCTCCCGGTTTATTTAACGCATGCCCACAAAAAGACATCTCTCTTAAACCTTCTGTTGCTTCAATTCCGTAAGTTGCTTTAAACCACTGCTTTTCATTATCAATTACACTTATCATACAAATAGATGTATTACAAATTTGTGCAGCTATTTTTGCAATATTCTGATAGTCTACTTTATCAATGCTATTAAATAAGTCATAAGATGCTAAATCTTCTAACCTTATTTTTTCTGTTTTTGGTATTTCGGGCTTTATCATAGTTAATTTATTTAGAGTAATTTACATAAAATTATCTAAGATCTAACTTTAATATCAAGTACTTTCTCTTTCTATTAATTGCACAGGTAATTTTCTAATTATTGACATCGGAATAAACACTCTCCCACTATCTTTTGCTTTCTTCATCTCGTTAATCCTATCTTGTAATAACCCTGCCGCTATATATCCCATTTCTTTTGCAGGTTGGTTTATAGTTGATAAAGAAGGGTAAAATAGCTCACCCATAGCATCACCAGAAATACCCATAACCGCAATTCTATCTGGAATTTTTATTCCTCTTTTGTGCAATAAACTGATTAATTTAAATGCGATAGGATCATTAAAAGTAATAATTGCATCTGGACGGTCTTTCAAAACCATCAATTTATCTAAAGCAGTTCCTACGCTTCTTCTTAAATCGATTGTTGGTACAATCAAATCACCTGATGTTCCTCTTCCATTACGCTCCATGGCCGTTTTATAGCCTAATAATCGCTGTTGCGAAATATGCATGTCCGTTGGTCCTGTAATAAATGCAATTCGTTTATACCCTTTATTTATTAAATGATTTGTAGCTTGGTAACCTGCATCAAAATCATCTACAATAACACGCGGTATTGGTAATTCACTATTTGGTAAAATTCTATCAAAAACAACAATAGGAATTTCTTCTTCCATTACTCTTCTCAAATGATCATCCTTTGTTGTATTAAATGATAATGAAATTAATATACCATCCACTTGCCTGTCAATTAACAAATCAATACAATCACTTTCTTTATTTTCATTCTCATCACTATAAACAATAATAAGGTCGTACCCCAAAGGTTTAAGAAATTCATCAATCCCCATAATAACAGTCCCGAAAAAAGAAACTGTTAATTCTGGTATTATTACACCGATAAGATATGACTTTTTACTTGCTAAACCTGCTGCTAACACACTTTTCTTATACCCTATTTTATCAGCCAATTCTACAACCTTTCGTTTTGTAATAGGATTGATATCTTGTGCATCTCTCAACGCTCTTGATACCGTAGAGACAGATATGTCTAATTTTCTGGCAATGTCTTTTATGGTAGGCCTTTTCTTTTTCATGTGTTAAAATTATACAAAATGATAGATTATGACAAGATACAAAATTTCCGAGAACGTTACCGGTAACGCTATTTTAAAATTTTAGGAAGTGTTATTTTGGCGATTTAAAATTTAACCCTCAGATTTGAGCTATTGAAATGAAATAAAGTATTTAAACTTAAACATAAAATACCATGCAAGCTAAAGCAATCGTAGAAAAATTTGAAGCATTATTCAGCAAGGAGCCAATGATCTCAAGAGCTCCAGGTCGTGTTAACATCATCGGTGAGCACACAGACTACAATGATGGTTTTGTTCTACCTGCATCTATTGACAAAGAAATGGTTTTTGCATTGGCATTAAACGGTACTAACACTGTAAATGCTTATGCACTAGACCTTGAAGAAGAAGGTTCTTTTGAACTAAGCAATATTGTTCCTACTGAAGGTTGGATTAACTACATTAAAGGTGTAGTTGCAGAAACTGCTAAGAAAGGTTTAGAGCCAAAAGGTTTTGACGTAGTATTTGCTGGCGATGTTCCTTTAGGAGCTGGTATGTCTTCTTCTGCAGCTTTAGAATGTGCCTTAGCTACAGGTTTAAATAAATTATTTGATGGTAACTTATCAAAAATTGACATCGTATTGGCATCACAAATGTCTGAGCATAACTTTGCTGGCGTTAAGTGTGGTATCATGGATCAATTTGCATCTACTTTCGGTCAAACTAACAAAGTGATCAAGTTAGATTGTCGTACTAAAGAATATGAGTACCATAACTTAGATATTACAGGACATAAACTTGTTCTTTGTAATACAAACGTAACTCACTCATTGGCTTCTTCAGAATACAATACTAGAAGAGAGCAATGTGAAGCTGGTGTTGAAATCATCAAACAAACATATCCTAACATTATCAATTTGCGTGACGTATCTGTTGAGCAAATGCACGAGTTTGAAGGTAAAATGGACGAAACAATCTACAACAGATGTTCATACGTAGTTGAAGAAAACGACCGTTTAACTAAAGCTTGTGAGTATATGGATAAAGGTGACTTAGTGAACTTAGGTAAAATGATCTATGGTTCTCACGAAGGTCTTTCTAAAAAATATGCTGTTTCTTGCCCAGAATTAGACTTCTTGGTAGAGCAAACTTTAGAAGATGATAACGTTCTTGGTGCAAGAATGATGGGTGGCGGCTTTGGTGGCTGTACTATCAACCTTGTAAAAGAAGAAGCTGTAGATGCATTTATTGAGCGTATGACTAAGGCATACAAAGAAGGCATGAATAAAGAGATGTCTGCTTATGCTGTTGTTATTGGTGAAGGTGCAAGAGTTGAAGAATCAGTAGAAGCTTAATTTAAGCTCTAAATTATATTAGAACGTAAATTAAAATTGGTGACAAATCAGTTTTAATTTACGTTCACTAATATGCTAACTAGCATTTAGAACAAACTATACAGACTTAAAAGATTTAAGAAAATGGAATTTAATTTCGAAGATCATCCACATAGAAGATACAATCCGTTAACAAACGAATGGGTACAAGTATCTCCACATAGAGCTAAAAGACCTTGGCAAGGACAGGTAGAAAAAGTTGATGAAGAGCAACGTCCTGAACATGATCCTAATTGTTATTTATGTGCTGGGAACACTCGTATTAATGGCGAAGTGAACCCTGACTATAAGGATACTTTTGCGTTCCAAAATGACTTTGCTGCTCTTCTAGAAGAAATACCTTCTGGTGAAGTGAACGAAGGAAACGGTTTATTTAAAGCCAAAAGTGAAAGAGGTCTTTGTAAAGTAATTTGTTTTTCACCTCGTCACGATTTAACTATTCCAGAAATGGATGTTGATGGTATCCGTAAGGTTGTTGATTTATGGTGTAAAGAATATGCTGAACTAGGTGCAAGAGATTACATCAATTACGTTCAAATTTTCGAGAACAAAGGTGCTGTAATGGGATGTTCAAACCCTCATCCACATGGGCAGGTTTGGGCACAAGAATCGCTACCACTAGAACCAGAAAAGAAACAAGCAAATCAGCTAGAGTATTTTGATAAAAATGGTAAAACAATGTTATCAGATTACATTGCTGAAGAATTGAAACAAGGCACACGTGTAGTTTACGAAAATGAGCATTTTGTTGCTTTAGTTCCCTATTGGGCTGTATGGCCTTTCGAAACTATGATCGTTCCTAAACGTGCTGTTGCAAGAGTTACAGATTTAACGGAAGAAGAACGTGATGCTTTGGCAGATGCTTACAAATCTTTAACGGTAAAGTATGATAACATCTTCCAAGTTTCGTTCCCTTATTCAGCTGGTATTCACCAAGCTCCAACAGATGGAGAAGAACACCCTGAATGGCATATGCACATGACTTTCTATCCTCCTTTACTTCGTTCTGCAACAGTGAAGAAGTTTATGGTTGGCTACGAAATGTTAGCAAACGCACAAAGAGACATTACAGCAGAAACAGCTGCTGCAAGAATAAGAGAACAATCACTTACTCATTATAAGAGTGCTGTTCTTGAAGAAGAAAACAATCGTTAGTTAGTAGTTTAATTAGGCAAACCATAGTTCCTTTCTATGGTTTGCTTCTTAGCTTATATTTAAAAAGTTCTTATCGCTATAAATCATTAAAAATAGACTGTAATTATAGAATTTCTTATGTACAGTTTAGATTTTTTGACTTAATATTGTTCTTTCAAACAAATTAATAGTATAAGAAAACCAAAAGAGTTATGAAAAAGAAAATTTTAGTTACCGGAGGGTTAGGATATATTGGTTCTCATACATGTGTAGAACTTATCAATAAAGGTTTTGAAGTTGTTATTGTAGATAACTTATCAAATTCTGAAGCTTCGGCTTTAGATGGTATTGCTAAAATCGCAGGCGAACGTCCTACTTTTTATGAGTTTGATTTATTAAATGCTGAAGCGTTAGATAAATTATTCAAATTCGAAAAATTAGATGGTATTATTCATTTTGCAGCTTCTAAAGCTGTTGGAGAATCTGTAGAAAAACCACGTTTATACTACAGAAATAACCTTCAAACATTATTGAATTTATTGGACAATATGGTAAAATATAATGTACAAAACATTGTATTCTCATCATCTTGTACAGTTTATGGTCAGCCAGATATTTTACCTGTAACAGAACAAACTCCTGTTCAAGAAGCATTATCACCTTATGGAAACACAAAGCAAATTTGTGAAGAGATTTTACGTGATACTGTAAAAGCTGAAGAAAATGTTAAAGCAATTGCTTTACGTTACTTTAACCCTGTTGGTGCCCATGATTCTGCATTAATTGGTGAATTACCATTAGGTGTTCCACAAAACTTAATGCCGTTTATTACACAAACAGGTATTGGAATGCGTAAAGAATTAAGCGTATTTGGTAGCGATTATGATACAAAAGATGGAACATGTATTCGTGACTATATTCATGTTGTGGATTTAGCAAACGCTCACATTGTTGCTCTTAATAGAATGATTGGTGAAAATCAAAAAGCCAAATATGAATTCTTTAATGTTGGTACAGGTACGGGGTCAACAGTTTTAGAAGTAATTAATTCTTTTGAGAAAACTTCTGGAGAGAAATTAAACTACAAAATCGTTGATCGTAGAGAAGGAGATATCGAAAAGATTTATGCTGATACAACTTTCAGTAATAAAGAGTTAGGATGGTCTTCTGAAAAGAATTTAGATGACATGACCTCTTCTGCTTGGAAATGGCAAGTAGCATTAAGAGAAAAACAAGCAACAGAAGCTTAATTTTCTCTTAAAAGAGATCCTTAGCATCACAAATCAATCGTAATGATAGATTTGTGATGCTATTCTATATAGCAAATGCAACTATCGTATTTAAAATTTGTAATGAAATGATTGAAACAACACAAATTGAAAAGACATCTTGGGGAACAAATCAAGGTAAAGAAGTATTCTTATACACTTTAACAAATGCATTGGGTTCTCAATTGCAAGTAGCTACTTATGGTGGTATTCTTGTGAGCTTTAAAACTGCAGATAAAGCAGGTAATTTTGGCGAAGTATTGTTAGGAAAAGACAACTTAGAAGATTACTTAGATAACACGTGTTATTTAGGAGTTATTGCTGGTCGTTTTGCTAACCGTATTGCCAAAGGTAAAGTAACAATTGATGGTACAGAGTATACTTTAGCTACCAACAATGGCGAAAACTTTTTACATGGTGGTGCTAAAGGTTTTGATCAAAAGGTTTGGGATGTAGTAGAAGAGAAATCGGAAAAAGGAACTACTTCTTTGGTGCTTTCTTATGTTAGTGCTGATGGTGAAGAAAACCTTCCAGGTACAATGACAACTCAAGTGAAGTACTCTTTAACAGACGAAAATGAGATTGTATTGGAATATACAGCAACTACAGATAAAAAGACTGTTATTAACCTTACTTCTCACCCTTATTTTAACCTTAAAGGTGAAGGTGATATTGCTGATGTTGATCTAAAATTAAACTGTCAGTACTTCACTCCTATTGATGAAACTTGTATTCCTACAGGTGAAATTATTGCAGTAAAAGGTACACCTTTCGATTTTACAGAAACTAAGAAAATTGGTCTTGAGATTGATGCAGATTACGAGCAAAATAGAATTGGTGTTGGATATGACCACAACTTGGTAATCAATAAGCCATACGGTGAATTTGGTTTTGCAGGTGAAGCTTACGATGCAACTACAGGTAGAGCAATGTCTGTTTATACAACAGAGCCTGGTATTCAGTTCTATACAGGTAACTGGTTAGAAGGTGAGAAAGGAAGAAACCAAACTCCTTTAATTAAGCGTGAAGGTTTCTGTTTAGAGGCGCAACACTACCCTGATACACCTAACCAACCACATTTCCCATCTGCGGATTTAAATCCTGGTGAAACATATACTCAAAAAACTGTTTACAAGTTCTTTGTAAAGTAATTTTTGATTAGTGATAAAAAATAAAAGGCTACCTAAATAATGTAATGTTATTGGTAGTCTTTTTCATTTAGATATAAATACCTATTAATCTAACTCATTGTATCAATATTCTCTTGTACGAGAAGCTTATTTGCGGTGAAATTATAGCAGATGAGATTACCTTTACCCCATTTTCCTTTTTTGTAACAACCATTATCCAAATTGATACTATTTTCATTGTTCTGGATAGATGCTTCTATAAAATCTAAAATTGTAATAGAATGTCCATGAATGACTTTAAACCCTAGATCTTTAACTGAATAGAAGTCCCAAATCCATATCATTGCATCATAATCAGTAAAAGGATTTTCTGCTTCTAAATTTAACCCTGCATGAACTATTACAAGATCATTAATTCTATAATAATACGGCAAGTTGGTAAAAAAGTGTTTATAGATAGATTTACTATACTTCAATTTATCCCACCTATGAGGTTGTCCATTTGGGTAAAAAATTAATTGATCATTTTTTTCTAAATCTTCACTTACAAAACTTTCATGATTACCACGTAATGGATAAATTAAGAAACCATCATGCATTAAGTCAAGAATTTTATCAATAACACCTATACTATTAGGACCTTTATTTACATAATCTCCGAGTAAAAAAAGTTGATCGTCTTTCTTTAAGTCTATTTGTTTTAAGAGTGCAATAAAAGTAGCTAAGCAACCATGAATATCACCAATAATCAATATTCTTCCATTATTATTTGGAGTTAGATTGTAATAATGTGAAACTCCAGAAGTTGAATTTAGTAAATCAAACGGTATCAAAGGATTAGTTATATTTATATTAGCATTAACTATAAAAAGGTATCACGCAAATTAATTATTTTACATAATACCTCTTTTAAAATCTTACAATTAATTATTTCAAAATTTCAAGTGTTTTTAAATCCTTTTCTTCATCAATATATTCTTGAAGTTCTTTATACTCTTTTTCTTTCTCAAGGTCTGTACAAATAAGTAATAACTTATTTAATGTAACCCAAAATTGATCATTTACTTCAAAACCTTCCGTTTGCATTAATTTCTCTATAGTCTTTGCTAAGTAATAATTATGCTCTCCCACTTCTTCTTGAGCTAAGATATTTGGAAGTAAGAAACTGATTGGCCATAAGTTATTCTGAGCTATAGCCCTTTTTATTTGAGATAAATAAAGCTGATTAATACGTTCAAAGCGTTCTTCAACTGAAACTTCTTTTACTTCTTTATTTTCAAATTTCTCCAAATCAACATCTGAAGAGTAAAAGAAAAAACGTTCTTCTACTAATTTATTTGATGTATCTAGTTTCTTTTGTTCATCGTAATATGCTATAACCTGTTCTTTATTTTTTGCTAAACTAAAAGTACTGAATACCTCTTTCACTTTAGACCAAAAGTTGTCACTCTTCGTTAATTCATAGTCTTCTGTCAGCACCTCTAGATTCTTTATAAGACCTTCAATATTAACAGGAAGTTCATGTAAATTATGGTTTATTTGTGCATTAAAATTAAAGCCGATTAACTTCATCAGATGTTCTTCTTTAATAGCAGAATATATACGTTCCTGAATTCTGTGATATTGTTGTACTATTTCTGGAGCATCATCCATTGGATTTTTTACCACTACTTTCTTTTCTTCTTTTGGTACTGAAGAAAACATTTGCTTTAATTTATTGAACATACTCTATTCTTATTTTTGATTGACAATATTTCTATCTAAAATTAGTCAAGATATTGGAAAATTCAAGGTTGTTATTTTAAATATATTCTTCTTAAGAGTAGCTCCATATAGTTAATTTAAATTATTAGTCCAATTCTTTATTGCAAATCCACTGTTCTTTTCTTTCTCATAATTAAAGATAATTATTTAAGGCTTAACTTACTGTCCAATCAAATATAGCAGGTCCAAACAGTGGAGGTAGTTCTAAGTAACTCCTTATGGCTTAGAACAATGTGGGAACTATTTGCTTTTTGTCTGAAATAGAAACGAACTTACCAATAAAATAATTCCTAAAATAATAAAAACATAATTTATGGATTTACCATTCTGAATATAACTATACACACTAATTAGTATCCAAGCGAAACCAACTATCCCCAAGCTAAAATTTAAATTACTATTTTTCATTAATAATAGGAGTTATATTATCAGAATTTATACTATTTGTGTTCCACATTTTTTCACTAATTGAATAACCTGTTTTTGGAAAAATAATAGTACTTTTTGTATCTAACATTTCTGTTAACTTTGCACCAAATCCTCCTCCTACGGTATAGTTTACTCCTCTCCATATAGTATTTCCTTCATCATTATATCCAGTCCATTTTGAAACCCCAAAACTAAATACAGCTATATCTACATCAAGACCTCCACTTCCGCCATTTCCTGCAAAATTGTAAGGGTTTGGAAAATAATCTCCAACATAGCTTCCTGTTCCAGATAAAACAATATCTGCCCCTAAACCACCTCCAAACGCTCCTCCATAACTTGTACCAACATATTGACTAAATCCAAATCCTTTGATATAACCTTGCCCCATTGTTTTTCCATATTCAAATAAGCCTGTTCCTGCCACACTTATTTCACTATCATTTATAAAGTCCTTCTCACCATAAAATGAGATTCCATATTTTATATCCACAAGATAAAGAGCATCAAATGGTAATTCATCATTTTTTGTCGGTGCAAAATAGTTATTTCCTGAATTAACTAATGATTTTGTATTGGGATTATTATCTTTCCAATGATAATAATCAACTGTAACCCCTTCAGGAGCACTACTATTTTTATATAATTGAACAGAAAAATCTGATTGATTTCTTCCAATATTTTCTAGACCATAATCACTTGGATAATGGTGAGTTCTTCCATAATTAGTAATTGTTCTCATCCCTAATAAGTCATTATCATCCATAGCTTTATTAAATTTTGAGAAAAGGTCATCACTATAAATTCTGAGTACCCATTCTAATTCATCTAAATCTACCCCATTAATAACTTTATTCATTGCAAAAGGATAAGGTGTCCAAGAAGAATAGCTAGCCGTCAACGGATCCACACTCAAAAACTTTCCAATCACTGGATTATACACCCTAAAGCCATAATCCTGAATCAGCTGAGAACTGCTAAAATCCGTATCGTTTTCTTTGCCATTAAACCCATACCTATATATTCATTAGTTCTAAAGGATTTTTTGTCGATATATAATAATTTTTATACACCTCTCCATAATTATTAGAAATGCTTCTTTTAATTGTAGGAAGAAGTTTGAGGATATCTATTTATCTCATCTATTCCACTTAGATTGGCTTGTTTGGTTGTTTTAAGTTCGGAAACTTAAACAATATTATAATTCGTAATGACGCTAGCGCTTAACATTACGAACAGGTGGGGATAGCATTTATTGTCTCCATGGCTTTTTACCATATCTACCCTCGATATCTAAAGTATCTCCTAATAATTCATGTAACCATGAAGTTGGATCATAATAAATAACTTCATTTGATAAAATTCCATTCTTTGTAACTAAATATAGGGAATCTGAATTAGCAAAATGATATAAAGAATCTCCAGCATTAACTAAAGATCTATTCTTTTTATTTAAATATATCATATATAAATCTGATTTATTTATAAATGTCAGCCAACCTCTATCATTTTCTTTTATAGAATTTATTAACAAAAAAGTATCTTCTTTGAATTGTATTTGGAAGTAGCTTCGCTCTTTTTCTCTATCTAAATAAGGACTAATGATAAAAGTGAAACTTATTCCTATAAAAATCATTATTCCTACAAAAACAATATCAAATTTACTCTGTTTCCCCTTCATTATAATTTAAGTTTATAAGTGATTCAAATTTTTTAGGAGATCAACTTTTACCAATGTCTATTCCTATATTATATGTATTTGCATCAAAATCGTCAGGTGTACTTGACATAGATCCCCCTATATTATAAATGCCAGATCCTACACTAAAAGCTTTTCTCTCTCCTTTGAAATTATAATCAATATCAAAATTAATAGGATTTCCACCATAATAAGTAGTACCTAATGCAATTCCTCCAGTTCAAAAACTAATACCATCAACAAGGTCAGAATAAGATGTAAAAGACCCTTTATTATTACCTTGCATTTTTACAACACCTCCTAAAGCAAAATTAAAACCTGTTCCTATAAATGAAGCATCAACATACATATGACCATAAATAGCCGCAGGGTTACCTTTTCATCAGCGTCATGAGTTGATTCTACTAAAATTCTATCTTGATTATCTCTAAATTGTTTTTCTAATTTACTATCGATCAGCTTTTTATCCCATGTTGCTAGTTTTTGAGGAACCTCAGAATCTAGTAAAATATATTCATTACCATTTTCATCATCAGTTCTTAAACTAAATTGTGCATCAGGATCAACTAACTGTATTGCTCCATTACTATTACCAGACCATGAAAATAATTTGTTCTTTAAAGCTATATAATCATCTTTAGGATTCATTAAAGCAACATCAACTAAAATCCTTCCAATAAACCAATCTGAATTATTAATTTTATATTCTTCTAGTCCATCCAAATCAATAGCCTGTATAGGAGTATTCCCCGCAAACTGATAAGGTGTATACCAAGGGTAAGACTTAGTCAACGGATCCACACTCAAAAACTTCCCGATAACAGGATTATACACCCTAAAGCCATAATCATGTATCAGCTGAGAACCGCTTAAATCTGTATCGTTTTCCTTACCATTAAACCCATACCTATATTCCTTACTTCTATAGGTACGCTCTTCCATGGCTAAACCAAAAGGAAAATAATCTGATAAAGACAAAATAGTACCATTATCGTACATGGTAGCCAATACATTTCCTAAATGAATAGAAAATTCGGTAATACGGTGTTCTGCTTGAAAAAAAGTTTCTCCATACGACCACTCTAACTCAACAACATCATTAGATGTTTCCAATACTGACTCACTTTATAGTTTACTTTTATAGTTGAAGTTTTTTTATTCAGACTTTTCTCTACTAAATGTGATTTCCATTATCCCTCAACTTTAGATCGAGATATATAAAACAAAAAAGGAACTCATTACCTGAATTCCTTCTTCCTTATTTATTCACAGTTCCAATACGTTTTTCAACGGAGGCTGTTTTAGACTTAATCATATTTGATTTATTCTTATTAGAATCCATATTCATTACACAATAAATACGGTCAGAAATTGGATCCATTATTTTGTAAGCATCATCAACTACTTTTAATAATTCTGTCACCGTTTCTGCTTCTATAATTGTCCCCATAGGAGAAAACTGATACGTTAACCCTGTTTCCTTAATATGTTGAACAACTTTACTTACATATTCTCCAATATGATCTCCCTTATCAATTGGGAAAATTGCGAAATTCATTATTACACCCATTATTCTTTTACTTGTTTAAGTGAAACACAAAGCTAAATGATTCAATGTTAAACTTAAAACAATTCTAAAATAACTAGGCTTTATTTTACATTTTTATCAAGTTGTTTTTGATCAATATCGCCATACCAAACAACAAAGAAAGTATCATATTCCTCTCCTACTTTTTCGAAGTTAATTTCGTACTCAATGTTATCTACAAAGGATGTTTTCAAAACACTATTATGGTTATAATTGTATTTTTCTTCTAATTCAATAGTATATTCAGATTTAACAAATCGCTCAAATGCTCTGCATTCTTCATGATCTAAGGTTGTAGCGATATGCGTATCATTATTTACTGGTAAATACATAACTCCACTGCAATATTCTGAATCTTCTTCTACTACAGGCATCAACTGATAAGTTATCCCCCCTTCTGTAATAAATGTTTCTTGCTGATCTTTTTGTCCTATTTCTATACCTTCAATATTTTGGGCAAACACTTTTGGTAAAGAAAAAAATAGTACACATGCTAATAATAAAATCGTTTTCATTGTTGTAGTTATAATTTTGATATAAATAGTATATATTGTTTTAACTCAAACAATATAAGTAAAGTTGTTATATTTTCAGCTTTTTATCTTAATGATACTAAAATCTGAAATATTTCATATTTCTACTTATTTTGTTTTAAGTCTTTGTAAATAAAAAAGAGAGGTCATAAACCTCTCTCTTTTTGTATCTTACAATTCATGTAAGAAATATAACTACTTATTTGACTTAAATTCTTTTTTTGGTATCGATAAAGAAATAACTTATTTCCTTAATTGATATATACAAATATAACCTTTAAACACCACTTAGGGCAATACCCATTTTTAGGTATTTTTAGAGTTGATCATGGTTATTTCAAATTCAAACCAATTAATTATGCTTTTAAAGTAAAGCCAAACACCAAAATATCATCAGTCTGGGGTTCATCATCTATTGATCTCCAATCTTCTAATGACTTTTGTAAAAGCTCTTCTTGTTTATTTGGCGCTAAGTGTTGTATGCTTGCAATTAAATTTCTAAACCTCTTGACAAGGAATTTCTTATTTTTGGGACCCCCTATTTGATCTTGATAACCGTCTGAATAAAAATAAAACTGCGTTGGCGAAGAACTTAGATCAATAGTATGACTTACAAAAGGGTGTGTATGTAAATCAATACCGCCAATGCTTCTCCTACACCCTTTCATTACGTGCATTCTATCATTCTGAAAATACAACCAAGAACTTTTTGCACTGCTTATAGTCGCTGTTTTTTGTGTATAATTAATTGTACAAATTGATATATCCATGCCATCTTGGATAGTAGAAATATCTTTTTGTTTTAAGGTGTCTTGTATACGAATATTCAATTGTTCTAGAATTTCACTTGGACAAGTATAATTTTCAACTTTTATGAGTTCGTTTAAAATACCATTACCTATTAAAGACATAAAAGCACCAGGAATTCCATGTCCTGTACAATCCAATCCAGCTACTACTCCTATTTTTTCATTATTTCTATTTAAAATTCCAGAAGAATAATAAAAATCACCTGACACAATATCTCTTGGTTTATATACCAATATTAATTTATCAACTAGAAGTTCTATAGACTTTCGAGATGGTAATGTTGCAGACTGTATTCTATGTGCATAATTTAATGCTGATGAAATTCTTCTATTTTTAGAATCAAGCATTTCTACATATTCCTGTAAATGATCTCGTTGAGATAGAATTTCTTCTGATTGAGCTTCAATTTCAGAGTTTTTCTCAGAAATTTTATGGTAAGCACTCTTTATATTATTGTTGAATTTTAAAAGGAAGTAAACACTTATAATACCCAAAAACAAAACAATTACCATCACATAAATAAACTTAGTTTGATGGCTCACTACTTGTTCAGTTAGCTCATTCTGAATTTTCAATGCATAAATTTCAGCATTCTTTTTATCAGCATTATAAGATTCTTTAATATCAGTTAAACGAGCAGTTATTTCATTATTATCAAGTTCTTGTTTTAATAAGGTATATTTTGATTGATATTGAAAAGCTGATTTCCAATGTCCTGTTTGTTTTTCTATGATTGACAATAATTCATAGGCTTCACAATTCCAATGCTTTGCTTCTTTTAGTTCACTTAACGCTAAAACTGACAATGCAGACTTCCTTGCTTTATCATAATATTTTGATTCAAATTGGTATTTTGCATAAATGAGCTCATACTCTAATTGTGCATCTACATTAGCTGTTTTTTTAAAATAAATAAGAGCTTCAGAAATATGTTTGAGTGCATCTTTCTCTTTTCCTAATTGATATAAAATTTGTGCTTTAACTGCTAAAATATAGGCTTCAGAATCCGAAAATTGATATTTCATGGCATTTATTAATGCAGCATCTTCGTATTTTAGAGCCAATTCATATTGTTCCCACATCAAATACACTTCACCAATATTAAGCATCATACTTACTTCATGATCATACAGATCATTCGTAATTTCAGGAGCCTCCTCCATATCTCTATGTATGGCTTTTAAAGCAGCTTGATAATATTTTAAAGCTTTTTCGTAATCTTTTTTTCGAAAAAAATAAACCCCAATATTATTATTAATGGTAGATACATTAGTCCAATCTTTTTCAGATTCAGATAATGCTAAAGCACGCATTTGATAATCAAATCCTAAAGTAATCTGACCTTTTTTAATATAGTAAGACCCTAAAATTTGATAAGCAAAGTTCTCTCCTTTAATATTATTATATCCTTTTGATAAATTTAAAAGGTGCTCTGCATAATAAATAGTTGAATCTGATAAATTCCTTAACGCATGAAAAGCCTTGTCTAGATAAATCTCTAATTTTTCTTGATCATTTTGCTTTAAATTATCAGCATAAGAATCAGAGTGTAGAAAGATAAATGAACTCAAAAAAAATAAAAGTGCGTAATATATTAATGCTAATTGTCGTACCACAAGTTTCTTAAATAGAATGAACTACATCAATCTATTTAAAATTAACTACAATCACAAATTAATCCTTTAATCTGTTAGATAAATGATATATAAAGGGCTTATTTACGTATTTATCCTCTATTCAAATTAATTATTAAATACTACTGTATGTTAATAATTTTCAACATTTAATAAATCCTCTATTATTTCTTTAATAGTGTAACAATTGTCACATTTCTCTAAAGATCGGATAGGTAAGTTTGAATCATAAAATTTAAAACAACTAAAAAATATAGATTCAACGAAATGGAAAATAGAAAGCGAATTATCATTATTGGGGGGTTATCTGCTGGTCCTTCTGCTGCTGCAAAAGCAAGAAGAACAGATGAAAATGCTGAAATTATTTTGTTTGAAAAAACAGCAAATATCAGTTACGCTACCTGTGGAATTCCTTATGCTTTCTCTGGTAAAATAAAGGATAGAAATAAACTCCTTGTAGTTAAGCCGGAATTACTTCGTAAAAGATTTAATATAGATGTCCATTTAGAAGAACCTGTAATTAATATAGACCCTGATAATCACACTGTTACTACTTTTAAAGGTGAATATGCCTATGATAAGCTAGTTTATGCTACGGGTGGTTCTGCAATTACTCCTCCATTAAATGGATTAGAGCAATTTGAGAATTGGGCTCATGCAAAAACGATAGAAGATTTTGATAGAATCGTTAAATCAAATGCTCTTGAAAACGCCAATAATATCACAATCATCGGTGCTGGTTTAATTGGGTTAGAAACTGCTGAGAATCTTGTTCAGATTGGCAAAAAAGTAACAATTGTAGAACTTGGAAAACATATTTTAGGTCCTTGGGATAATAAATTCGCTACTATGGGCGAGAAAGTTCTTGAAGACAATGGTCTTCGACTTGAACTAGGTAAAAAAGGAGAAAAAATTGAAAAGGATGGCACTTTACTTTTAAATGATGGTACAAGTATTCCAACAGACTATTTGATCATGTCAATTGGTGTTAAACCAATTACTGAAATGCTAACATCTAAGGGAGCAAAAGCGCTTCCTAATGGTGCATTGATAGTAAATTCTAAGATGGAAACAAATTTGCCTGATATTTATGCAGCAGGAGATTGTGCTTCTATCCCTAACGTAGTAACTAATTCTGAAGGGTGGTTTCCTATGGGAACACATTCCAACAAAGGAGGCAGAGTTGCCGGTGCTAATGCTGTTGGAGCTAATGAACATTTCCCTGGTGGTTATGGTACTGCTATTATGGAAATGTTTGATCATACCATTGCAAGAACAGGTGCAGGTCCTAAAATTTTAGAACGAGAGAATATTCCTTTTGAATCTACTTTTATTATTGCCAATTCTCACCCTGGTTTCTATCCTGGTGGCAAAGATATGTTTATTGAAATATATTATACTCCAGAAACTCATGTAATACTAGGTGCTGAATTATTTGGAGAAAAAGGTGTAGATAAAAGGACAGATGTTTTAGCTACTGCAATCTATGCAAAGTTAACAATAGAGGACCTTCCAAATCTTGATCTTGCATATGCCCCTCCTTTCTCACCAGCAAAAGATCCTGTAATTGTTGCAGGTTTTGTGGCTCAAAATTCTCAGAAAGGACTTTATAAAGAAGTTAATGTTGCTGTAGCAAAAGAAGTTTTTAATACGGATAAAGAAATAACTATCCTTGATGTTAGAAATCCTCAAGAATTAGAAAACACAGGAATCATTCATGAAAACGCTTTAAATATTCCTTTAGATACACTACGTGATAACCTAGAACAAATTCCAACTTCTAAACCTATATATATAACTTGTGCAAAAGGTTTAAGAGGTTATTTAGCTTCTTTAATACTGGCACATAATGGTTTTAAAAACCTTCATAATATAGCAGGTGGTTTTACTGCTTGGAAAAAGATAAATGGCTAAAAAAAACGTAGGAGCTACTAAGGATAATAGCTCCTACTTTAAGCCTAAAACTGTGTTTACTGTGTGAAATCTTTAATTAACGAACAAATATGGAAGGAATTATTCAACCATGGCCTTGGTATATTGGGGGACCAATGATTGGGGCAGTCATGGCATTATTGCTACTTTTTGGTAAAAGTCTCGGTTTATCATCAAACTTCAGAACAATATGTACTGCCTGTAAAGTTGGAAAAAATACATCATTTTTTCAATTTGACTGGAAAACAGAATCTTGGAATCTTGTTTTTGCTTTAGGTTGTATACTTGGTGGTTTTATAACCCATCATTTTCTAGGTGGAGACCATCTTGCAGGAGTTTCAGATGAGACAATCACTTACCTTCACTCTTTAGGTATTTATTCAGATCCTCATAATGTGCTTCCTAGTGAGTTATTTGGTACAGAAAGTATCTTCTCTATTCGTGGTATTATTATGTTATCTGTTGGGGGGATATTTATTGGATTTGGGTCTAGATATGCCGGAGGTTGTACATCAGGGCATGCTATAAGTGGTTTATCAAACTTACAATTACCATCATTAATTGCTTGTATAGGCTATTTTATTGGAGGAATTTTAATGACTTTCGTATTCTTACCCTTGTTACTAAAAATATAAAAAATGAAAATATCTAAGTTTATAACTTATCTACTTTTAGGTATATTATTTGGAATAATTTTATCTAAATCAGAAGCCATTTCTTGGTATAGAATTCAAGAAATGTTTAGGTTTGAATCATTTCACATGTATGGGTTAATTGGTTCTGCTGTAGTTACTGGTGCTCTTTGTATACAGTTTATAAAACTGTTTGAAATAAAAGATTTTGATGGGAATAAAATAATCATTCCTCCTAAGAAAAAATCTATTTGGAGGTACCTTTTAGGTGGAATATTTTTTGGTTTAGGTTGGGCTCTCGTTGGTGGCTGTACGGCTCCAATGTTTATCCTGATTGGCTACGGAAAATGGTCGATGTTAATTGTACTTTTCTTCTCTTTAGTAGGAACATATATTTATGGTCGAATTCGAGATATTTTACCTCATTAATTGATCATAAAAACAAAAAAATATTGACTTAAAAAAATAGAAGCTAAATTAAATTAGCTTCTATTTTTTTTGTAAATATTCCAACACTAATTTCCATTTCTTAAATACCTCCTAAATGGTTTTTCAGGTGATGGAATAATACCAGTTGTTTTAGAAAACTGTATTGGCACAGCTTGGACTTTCTCTATACAATAATTCTCTTTTTTATCTTCGTGTTTCATTCCACATATCATGATAGTACTTAATAGTAAGAGTAAAGAAAAAAATCCTAAATAAAAGTAGTTTACTTCTTTCATATAAAACTTTGGGGTTGGTCTTATAATGAATATAGATCATTTTCTTTAATCCGAAAAGACTATCATAGATGAATGCAATTCTTTAATCTATAATTTCTACTTAATTATTAAAATGATATAGAAGGTCATTTTGATTAATTGTCCTGGCATGAACTACATTATTCTTTTTTTCTTTATTTCTAGTCAATTGTTCATCTACTAAGACAGTTAGCGTGATCATAAACAATGTTAGCAGTGATAAAATTAACAACCTTGATCCCGAATTTGATTTGTATTTTGACATTTCTAATTGCTTTTGATTTATCCTTCATACAGTCAAAAATCACTAAAAGTTGATCTTACTTGAATCCATAATGTACCAAATAAAACATAAATCAATTTTTCTTAAATTTTGAGAGCATTTACTACACTCATTTTTGTTCAACTGCTATTAAATCATTGATTAAAAATCACATAACAATCAAAATTATAAAAAATAGAACTATTACTTATTTATGTAACATTAAAAGAAAAAGACTAACTTTATTGTAATATCAACATTCATTATAATCAAATGACAAAAAAACTTCTCTTGGTTAGTATAAGTATCATATTAATTACTCTAATAGGTTGTAAAAAAACTCCTCTTAAATTAGTAGCTGATGAATATATTCCAACCTCGACACAAACTGTTTTAAAGTTTAATTCTTTTAAAAATTTAGAACCCTTATTTAAACATGAAGACGATACTGTCAGAATTATTAATTTTTGGGCAACATGGTGCAAACCTTGTGTAAAAGAGTTACCGTACTTCGAACAAGCAAACACTTACATAAAAGAGCATAAATTAAAAGCTAAAATAATTCTAGTTAGCTTAGACATGGGTGAAAAAAATCTTGTTAAGTATATCAATAAAACAAAGCTAACTTCTGAAGTTATTTGGTTAGATGATGCTGACGCTAACGTTTGGATTGAAAAGGTAAACCCTACCTGGGATGGTGCAATTCCTGTTACTCTTCTTCTTGAGAACGGTAAACAAACATTTCACTCTACAGACTTTGAATCTTATGAAGATCTTAAATCATTTATTAAACTGTAAATAAACTATGAACAAAATGAAAAGTATAATTCTAGCACTTGCCATTTTTGCGGTAAGCATGTCGTGTTCTCAAAAGCAAGAAAGTAAAAACACTACTGCTGAGACAAAAGCCGTTGAGAAACATGGATTAAATGTAGGAGATGAAGCTGTAAACTTCAACTTAAAAGGAATAGATGATAAATCATTATCTTTAAATGGATTAGAAGGTAACAAAGGTGTTATCTTAATATTCACATGTAACCATTGTCCATATGCTGTAGCTTATGAAGATAGAATAATTGCATTGGATAAAATGTACAAAGAAAAAAGTTACCCTGTTATAGCCATTAATCCAAATGATCCTTCTGTACAACCAGAAGATTCTTTTGAACTAATGAAGCAAAGAGCTGAAGAAAAACAATTTACATTCCCTTATTTATTTGATAATGGTCAGAACATCTACCCTGCTTATGGTGCTACAAAAACTCCACATGTTTATCTATTAAATAAAGAACAAGGAAAGTATATTGTAAAATATATTGGAGCAATTGATGATAATTATAAAGATGCTGACGCTGCTAAAAAACATTTTGTTCAAGATGCAGTAAATGCTTTAATTAACAATCAAGAAATTACAACAACTACAACTAAAGCTGTTGGCTGCTCAATAAAAGCAACAAAGGCTTAAAGAGAAAGTAGAATAATGAGAGGTTATTAATCACAATTAAAATATCTCTCATTATTCTGTTCTTTATATATCAGTTCTCATTATATTTGCAGCTGCAAACTGATTATATAATATTCATGTCTAAGAAAGTTAATATTCTCCCATTTTCATCCTTTATCCTACTTTTTTTCATGGGATTTGGACTTTACCTAAAAGTAAATCCAGAAGCATATAAATTATTTGCTCCATATATTAGAAAATCATTAGACGTTGCATTAAACGTTAGAGATTTTGTAGAAGTACCGTTTTACAAAAATGTTGTTGGTTATGGTGTTAAACTACCAGAGAAATA
The DNA here is from genome assembly GCF_018736065.1 of Flammeovirga kamogawensis. GTDB lineage: Bacteria > Bacteroidota > Bacteroidia > Cytophagales > Flammeovirgaceae > Flammeovirga > Flammeovirga kamogawensis. Next base: position 1,548,013 of record NZ_CP076129.1, on the reverse strand, counting down.
TAAAGTTCATGGCATAGATGTATCGCATCATCAAAAATTAATTGACTGGGAAAGAGTTGCAAATATGCATGCTCAAAATGCGAGTATTAAATTTGCCTACATTAAAGCTACAGAAGGAGCTGACCATAAAGACAGACATTTTGATAGAAACAGGAAAAATGCAAAAGAAAAAAACATATTATTTGGGCCATATCACTTCTTTAGACCTCAAACATCTGGAACTCAACAAGCCGATTATTTTATAAAAACAGTTGGCAATCTTTCTGCTAATGATCTCGTTCCTGTTGTAGATGTTGAAGTGACTGATGGTGTTGATCCTAAAATAATGAGAGACAGGCTAGCAGATTTTGTTTTACTTGTTGAGAAAGAATGGGGAGTAAAACCTATGATTTACACTGGAGACTCATTTTATAAAGATTATTTTAAAGGACATTTTAAAAAATATCGAATTTGGATTGCCAATTATGGTGAAAAAACTCAGGCTCCAAAAAATAGATGGACAGTCTGGCAACATACACAGTCTGCAAGCATTGATGGGATACCTAGTAAAGTTGATATGAATGTTTTTGATGGTGATTGGGAATCTTTCAAGAAATCATTAATAATCGGGCTTCAGAAATAGATTCTAATAACACTACAAACACTTTAACTTTATTTGATAAAATAAGCAGATTGAATTCTATAAATTTGTAAAATAGAAAAACATATAGTTTATGATTACAAATTTTACGATTCTACGAGTTATTAGCCTATTCCTAGTTACCCTTTTATTTTTAGGATGTAATAAAGACTCGTTGTTAGATGAAGAACCTATTCCTGAAGGGAATATTTCTCTATTAATTAATTCTGTTACCTCTGGCAATACACCAATAAATAGTGAAAGCTTTGTTTTAACAGACGCAATACTAGGTATCGGAGGCATTAAATTTAATGCAGAAAATCAATTAAATAATAAATATGATTTTCTTGGTCCCTATCAAAGTAATATCATTTCTGGAATAAGTAATCCAGATTTAGGTTATACAATACTACCACCAAATTTATATTCTTCTGTATCTATAGATATGTCTACAAATCTAGAAGATTCTCTTTCTAGTAAAAACATGAGTATTATTGCCAATGGTAAATACTTCCCGAATGGTGTAAATGTTTATCATTTCGTATTCAAAACAGATGAAATTGAAACAATTAATGTTGTTTTTGATGATATATTAGAAGTAGATTCTAATACTATTTATAAACTATCTATTGTATTCGATTTCTCGATTTGGTTTACAAATGAGGATTTTAGTAAAGCAGATATTTCTGATGACAAATATATACTTATTGATAAGGTAAATAATTTTGATTTATATAATAAAGTAATAGAAAGAATTCAAAATTCTGCTCATCTGTTAAAAGTCAAAATGTAATATAAATAAATCTTTTTTTGACAAATTAACGATAAACGCTGTCGTTATAAAACCTATAAATTGGAATCAAATTATTAAAGATCATAATCGATGTGATACCTACAATTGTAGTATCACATACCAACTTCCAATCATGTTTATTTTAAGCTATTACACCTCGGTTATTTAATCGGGGTGTATTTATTTATAGGACATTGGAAGTTTATCTTTTCCAATAAAATACCCGAGTGCAATTAATACAAATTGAAATAAGAACCTTCCTATAGCAATTGGCATTACACCGATATACGGAGGGTCTTTGAACAAATCAAGAAAGTGAATAGGTAAAAATAATATCATTAAAATACAAAATGATAAACCACCGATTTTATAATAACTACTAGAAAATAGTAAAAGTGCTATAATCACTTCAACACACCCTATTAATATATTTATCCAATATTTGGGTAAAAAGTCAAATATCCATGGATTATAAAATTCCGGATGTAAGTAATGGTTAACTCCTCCCATAAATAACAAAACTCCTAAACCGTACCGTACTGTTTTATTAATTGATGGTGGTATTTTTTGATTGCTCATTGTATTTTTTAGTTTTTATAAGAGAACTATTGAAAGTATAATTTAAACATGATATATTACTATAATCATTCACGCTTTAGATTCTTATATAATTGCATTTGAGTGTAATATTTTAAAATAATTATACCACAAGTACAACCAATCATATTATTTTGTTTTAAATATATTAATATTACAAGATATAATATCTTAACAACATTAAACAAGAAATTAAAGAAGTAGACTAATTAGAAGACATGGAATTGTACTTTTCTAATTTAATGAAGCATGTTTAGATGAATAACATGTTAATATTATAATCGTGTGGTAGTCCTTCACTATTTTTGTTAGGATAAGAGATTGTAACTATCTTAATTGTATAAAACGATGAATTATTTTATTTCAACAAATTCCTCCTTTATAAGATTAACATTAGAGGGGAAGCCAAATGAACGGCAATTGCTAGAAGCAATTATAAAAGCCAATGATGCATTAATTAATGCAAGCCTTACCATTGTAATGATTGATAGTCTAGGTTTAACCACACCTATTAACCTTTCAACTAAATATTCTGTAATATCTCAACTTGGTAAATATAACATAAGCAGAAAAACCACAGTTGTAGCTGTATCAAATGCATCAAAGGCAGAAACAGTAATTGTTGAAAATGTAGCTTACAACAGAGGTTGGAAAATTAAATATTTTAAAAACATAGATGCCGCAAAAACTTGGATTGAAGATTACAACAGCATCAATGAAAACACAAAATCTGTAATTTAATAACTACTAGAAAATTGTAAACTACTTATACTTATTTTGACTACAAAACATAAACAATAAAGCCCGATTTTGAAATTAATCAAAATCGGGCTTTATTATAATAAATTCAATACTATTTCTAGTTCTGAGGCTTAGACTGTAAAGATTGTAATACTTTATCAATACCTAATGAAGAACCTTGAACAGGAGGAAATTCTTTGAACGTAGCTAGGAACTTACCAGTAAATTCTTGAGCCGGTACAAATGTCCACATATTGTCAGCAAACCAACGTATATAAAGAGCAGATTTATATGATACTTCATATGGATCAGCTCTTAAATTAATTAAGATTGGCCATGATGGAGTTTTTCTATAAGCAGTGTTTATTGCACCTTCCATAATTGCAAAGTGTAATTTCCAATCTTTGTATCTTAATGCATTTAAGTTACCTGCAGCATCAAAGTAGAAAATTTCATTTCTTGGTGCTTCTTTAACATCTCCTTTCCAGAAGTCCATTTGATTGTAACCATCTAAATGTACTTTAAAAGTTTTATCACCAGCTTTGTAACCAGTTAATAATTTTTCTTTTACATCTGGAGCTCCAGCAGCAGCTAAAATAGTTGGCATCATATCTTCATGAGAATAGATATTATTATCAATAGTACCTGGTTTAATAACACCAGGCCATCTGATTGCACATGGCACACGGAAACCACCTTCCCATGTTGTTCCTTTTTCTCCTGCAAAAGGAGTAGAACCACCATCAGGCCATGTAAATTTCTCAGCTCCGTTATCCGTAGAATACATAATCATTGTATTATCAATAATTTTCAATTCCTCTAACTTCGCAAGTACTTTACCAATTGCTTTATCGTGCTCTACCATACCATCAGGGTAGATACCAATACCAGTAACCCCTCTACTCTCTTCTTTTAAGTGAGTCCAAACGTGCATACGAGTAGCACTTAACCATACAAAGAAAGGTTTACCTTCCTTATGTGCTTTTTCTATAAATGCAATTGCTGCATTTGTGAATTCATCATCTGCAGTTTCCATTCTTTTTCTTGTTAAAGGACCAGTATCAGAAACACGGCCATCAGAATAAGAATGAATTACACCTCTTGGTCCATATTTTTTATGGAAAGCAGGATCTTTTGGATAGTAATATGTTTCTGGCTCCTCTTCAGCATTTAAATGATAAAGGTTACCAAAGAATTCATCAAAACCATGATTTGTAGGTAAGTGTTCATCTCTATCACCTAAGTGGTTTTTACCAAATTGACCAGAAGTATAACCTAATGGTTTTAATAGTTCAGCAATTGTAGGTTGATCATCTTTTATACCTTGTTTAGAACCAGGCATACCAATTGTAAGTAAACCTGTTCTAAATGGGTGTTGACCTAAAATAAAGGCAGCACGACCAGCAGTACAAGATTGTTGAGCATACCAATCAGTAAACATTGCACCTTCATTGGCAATTCTATCAATGTTTGGAGTTTGGTATCCCATCATTCCGTGGTTATATTTACTTACGTTACCCCAACCTACGTCATCACCCCAGATTACTAGGATGTTTGGCTTTTGATTTTTTTTTGATTTTTTCTGTGCATGGGCTGCACTAAATCCGATCAATAATGATATTGACAGTAATAATATCGCTTTTAGATTACGCATTTAAAGTTTAGATTGTTATTAAAGAAAGAATTAATATTAATATGAAATTAATTAATATATATCAATATGTCTAATTAATGTTAGTATAAAAAAATAAAGCTCACTTATTATTAGTGAGCTTTATTTTTAATGAAATTTATTGAGCATTAAATGCAAATTCAATTCGTTCACTAATGTCCTTTAAGTGAGCATTTTCTATTGATAATGAAGAATACTTTCTTAAAGAATTTTTACAAACTTTATTAATTGCAACTAACTCCATTCTAGAAATTGCATTAATATCTGTAGCACTTAATGATTTATCATTTAACTTTTCAAGTAATATATCAACATGTACTCTTTGGAGGTTTCGTCTATAAGTATCAATCTTTAAGCCTCTATTTAATTCATTCCAAATCGATGTTCTTATATCTTGATGAAGATTTAAAACTGTATATGCTTCAACGCCATTCAATGCTTCATTATTAATCATCCTTTTTAATCTATCATCATTTAATAGATTCGTAAGAGTTCTTTTTTGTAATTTCTGAATTTTCTCAACGTTTCCGGAAGCTTCAATCTTTGATAAAATATTTGAATCAATTAACCATTTAGGCGTTGCAAATAACTCTTCATTTAAGAATTGAATCGCCCTTTGTTGTTTATCTTTATCTACTTGAATAAAGATATCACCCTCTTGATCTGTAGTCTTTGGGTAAATTAATACACCACCTACATTATTAGTGACATGCCCCATATATCTATTAAATTGACCAATTACACCATTATAAAGCTCTTCTAAATCTGTGTAAGTACTTCCTTCTACTGAAGTCCATTTGATCAAATTAGGTACAATTCTTTTCAAATTAGCGATACCTAAAGTACTAGCTTCCATTGCATCACTTCCTAAATCTTCAGTTTGAGCACTTGGATCAATAACACTTGGCCATTGTTGTGCTCCATACCTAAAGATAGGATCTCCAGCTTTTGCTTTAATCCATTCATTTAAAATTGGCTTTTCTTCTAAAGCTGTTTTGGCATTAGTCAATTTGTAACCATATTCAATAGACCATTTATCGTATGGTCCAATAATAGGATATAAACCAGCACCTTTATCTTCTGGTTGAGCTACATAATTCATTCGTGCATAATCCATAATTGAAGGCGATACTCCATTTTCTTGTACAAATCCAGGTGTTCTTAATTGTGTACAAGTATATGCACAACTTGCTCCCATATTATGAGGTAAACCTAAAGTATGGCCTACTTCATGAGTTGCAACAAATTCAATAAGTTTCCCCATCAATGCATCATCAAATAATGCTTTTTGAGCATCAACATTTACTGCTGCTGTTTGGATTAGACACCAATCTCTTAAAAGCTGCATTACATTGTGATACCATAAAATATCTGATTCTAAAATTTCTCCAGTTCTTGGATCATGCACGTGAGGACCTTGTGCGTTTTGAATAGGTGTTGTAATATATCTAACTACAGAGTACCTTATATCCTCTGGGCTCCAATCAGGATCTTCCTCTTTAGTAGGTGCGTCTTTAGCAATAATCGCATTTTTAAAACCAGCTTGTTCAAAAGACTTTTGCCAAGCTTCTATACCACTCTTAATAAATGGTCGCCATTTCAAAGGAGTCGCTGGATCTATATAATAAACAATAGGTTTTATTGGTTCAACCAATTCTCCGTTGTTGTAAGCATCCCAATCAGATGGTTCTAAACGCCATCTTGTAATAAATCTTTGTTTAGCAGCTTTATGCTCATCTAAACTATAATTTGTTTGTTGTACAGAAAAATAACCAACTCTATCATCATAGTATCTAGGTTGCCAAGGGTTTTCAGGTAATTTCACAAAAGACTGATTCATCTCTATTGAAAGAGTTTTTGTCAATTGATTATCTGGTAATTTATCACCTTTATAAGTTAAAATATGTCTTACTTCTAAGTTCTCAGGAAATACTTTAACAGATTCAATAAGTGACCTCTTAGAATCTAAACCTTTGATTGCAAAGTTTTTTCTTTCCCTTTTTGATAAAGCTCCAATCATTGGAATGTCAGTCGTAAAGAATGAAGTAACATCAATAACTACACTCGTAGAATCTTTACCCAATGCTTTAATATCAAAAGTAGCAATAATAGGTTCAAAATTGTTATTCTTCACCGACTTATAAATAGGCTCGTCTAAACTTGCCACGCTATTATAAGATACAGATCTTAAAAGTACTTTAGTATCTAACCTCTCCCATCTTATTACTTGTTGAGGTCTAGATTTCATACCTGCCCCTCCAAAGTTCAACCCTTGAACATGTCCAGAAATTCTACTAACTACTAGCAACTCATCTCCTAATAAATCATCACTAAGTTCAAAAAAGTATTTATCTTCAACTTTATGTGATGTTATTAATCCTTCCTGCGTAGTGGCTTTATCTGTTATTACTTTGCTATATGGTTTAAAAGGACCTTTTTCTTCTTTAGGTGCCTCTTCAATTTTTCCTTTTTTCTTTTTCTTTCTCTGAGCAGCACAATCTGTCCCTACAAACAAAGTGCAGACAAAAGTCATTAAGAATAATAATGTTAATTGTTTTTTCATTATGGTATTATATCTGTTTCTATAAAGATAATTTATCATGTATATATATATCTTACAATAACATATATTAAGTAACGATAAATAATTGAAATTAGTATTTAATTTCACAATTGATTTAAATTAAACAATTACACTATCTTAACTTTGGATGATATTATTTTAACAAATCGACTAATTATATTTGTTAGGTATTATACATATACAACTACTTCTATAATATCATGAATACTATTTTTCAGAAAAGTAAAATCAAAAATATTCTTCTGCCCTTATTCTTTATTTTTTTTGCATCTGATTTATTTGGCCAAGATATCCTATGGTTACATTATTTCAATAGGTATAAATTATCATATAAATTCTCGATTGATAGTGATATTGGATATCGTCAATATTTTGATGATAATGGAGGAACAAGAGGTCAAATTCGATCTGGTCTAAGGTATGATGTTAGTGATAGATTTTATGTCCGTGGTGGTCTGATGTATGTTAACGGTTCTCGTGCAAATGAGGAATTAAGGTTCTACCAAGATTTTGTATACAACATACCATTTAATGTTTTCACTTTAACACAAAGAATAAGGTTTGAAGAACAATTTTTTGATAGCGATAAAAAAAACTATAGACTTCGATACAACCCTTCAATAAAATTTTCAACATTTTTTGGTTATTGTACACTTGGATGTGAACCGTTTAGTACTTTAAATGATAAGAATTCAAAAATTAGTAGTAATAGGATATACATTGGACTTACTAGACGAGCATACAAAAATATTTTAGTAACGCTTCAATATATAAATGAACGTTCTTACTCTATACCTACAGAAGGCTATATCAATGAATCTAATATGATTCGGGTCAAAATTTCACATGTTATTCATCCATTAAAAACGGGCCCTTTATTTAAAAGAAAAAGTGTTTGAAAAAGAATTTGACATTTATATTAAACAAAATTTAACAGCAAAAACTTACCTCAATAAGTGGCGTATTATAGGTTATATTACACATAATAAATAAAATATAAAGCTACAATGGAAGATTTTGCTACTTTTGATATGAATGATCAATTACTATTAAATATTGATTCTGAAACAATGGATGATGATAATAATTTTGATCAAAATGAATGGGAAACTCAATTAGATTCTCTTGAGAAATATGAATTAGATATTGATGAAGAAATTTAATTACAAAAAATATTATACAATTATGGGTTCATAACAATTATGTTTTGAACCTTTTTTTATGTTCGAAAGTTAAATTAAGCGTTATAATATCATTAATATTAAGTGATATTGATTATCATTTACACTTATTAAGTGTTATTAAGATACTTTTAATACTAATAATTAATAAACTTATACTATGAAAACGAGATACTATTGTTCTTCGTTTTCTCATAGAATTAATAAACACTAAATTTTCACATAAAATACATATTATCATGAGAACTTCATTAAAAGCCAATAGTCAAAATGATCAACAAAATGTAGCTCAATTCAGAGAAATGATGTGTCAAGTTCAACTTGAAATTGAAAAAATCCGAAATTCAAAGGTTGGAAATAAACAGCACTAATGCTTTATTTGTAGACCATAATAGTCCAATAGATACTAATTTATTGGACTATTTTAAAAAAAAAGTATAGCCACAAAAAAAAGGTTAGTCAACATCATGTGTTAACTAACCTTCTATATCTAATGAATGTGGCGTCGACCTACTCTCCCGGGGGTTAACCCAGTACCATCAGCACTGTGGGGCTTAACTGCTCTGTTCGGAATGGAAAGAGGTGAACACCCACGTCATTGACACCATCAATATCTTAATGTCTTTGATTATCGAATCTAATCACTAATCCAAAATAACTAATACTAATCAGTTATTTGACAGTGAAAAGGAAAAACTTTGCTAGCACTCTATTACTAGAGTGCTAACCGTAAAAGAAAAGCTTTTGGGCGATTAGTACTTCTCAGCTGAATGTATCTCTACACGTACACTTGAAGCCTATCAACGTCATCATCTATAACAACCCTTATATGGAAATCTCATCTCGAGGTGGGTTTCGCGCTTAGATGCTTTCAGCGCTTATCCGCTCCACACATAGGTACCCGGCGATGCTCCTGGCGGAACAACCGGTACGCCAGAGGTGTGTCCAACTCGGTCCTCTCGTACTAAAGTCAGAGCCTCTCAAATTTCCTACGCCCGCAACAGATAGAGACCGAACTGTCTCACGACGTTCTGAACCCAGCTCGCGTGCCACTTTAATGGGCGAACAGCCCAACCCTTGGGACCTTCTCCAGCCCCAGGACGTGACGAGCCGACATCGAGGTGCCAAACCTCCCCGTCGATATGAGCTCTTGGGGGAGATCAGCCTGTTATCCCCAGAGTACCTTTTATCCTTTGAGCGATGGCCCTTCCATGCGGTACCACCGGATCACTATGTCCCACTTTCGTGCCTGTTCGAAATGTCTCTCTCGCAGTCAGGCTCCCTTATGCCATTGCGCTCTTCCGACGATTGCCGACCGTCGTGAGGGAACCTTGGAAAGCCTCCGTTACTCTTTTGGAGGCGACCACCCCAGTCAAACTACCCACCAAACAATGTCCGAGCATACGCTCGTTAGACCGTCAAACAGGAAAGGGCGGTATTTCAACAATGACTCCAAAATGCCTGGCGACACTCCTTCATAGTCTCCCGCCTATCCTACACATTCCTGGCCAACGGCCAACGTTAAGTTGCAGTAAAGGTTCATGGGGTCTTTTCGTCCCGTTGCGGGTAAGCGGCATCTTCACCGCTACTTCAATTTCACCGAGCTCATGGCCGAGACAGCGTCCAGATCGTTGCACCATTCGTGCAGGTCGGAACTTACCCGACAAGGAATTTCGCTACCTTAGGACCGTTATAGTTACGGCCGCCGTTTACTGGGGCTTCAATTCAGAGCTTCGTCCTAAAACTAACTCCCCCTCTTAACCTTCCAGCACCGGGCAGGTGTCAGGCTATATACTGAATCTTTCGAGTTCGCATAGCCATGTGTTTTTGTTAAACAGTCGCCTGGACTTCTTCGCTGCGGCCTCTTACAAAGTAAGTAGGCGCCCCTTCTCCCGAAGTTACGGGGCTAATTTGCCTAGTTCCTTAGCCATGAATCACTCGAGCGCCTCGGATTACTCATCCTAACCACCTGTGTCGGTTTGGGGTACGGGATCCAATAATATAATCTTAGAAGGTTTTCTCGGAAGCGTTTCGTATCGTTATCACATTGACCGTAGTCGCTATGTACTGTCTAGTTTCCCCAAGGACTACGCATTTAACTATAGTCCCTATAGGTACACTATTCAACGTGCTATTCCGTCAGCACGCAGATACTGCATCACTCCGTCACTCCATCAGTATTATCGGATGCTCAGGAATTTTGACCTGATATCCATCGAGTATGCCCTTCGGCAATCCCCTTAGGTCCCGGCTAACCCTGGGACGATTAGCGTCGCCCAGGAAACCTTGGTCTATCGGCGGGCAGGTTTCTCACCTGCCTTATCGT